>NZ_DASVYD010000003.1:0-34521 GCF_036392335.1 Vitreimonas sp. | reverse complement strand
AGCGCGATAACCTGCACAGCTTCATCACCACGCGGTCGCTGCAGCCGCAGGAAGGCCTCACCGTTGCCGTCGGCTTCGAGAAAGGCCTGATCGATCCGCCGTCGGCCGGGGACCGCGCCGCGCTCTGGTGGCAACGCTACGGCGCACTCGTCATTCTGGGCCTCGGCCTCGGCGGCGTCTTCGTTTTTCTTTCCAACGCGTTCAACAAGGTGGGCCGCGATCCGCAAAAAGGCCCCGTCTTTCCGCGCTACGAGCCGCCCGCAGGCTATTCGCCGGCCGCCGTGCATCAGATCTATTATCGCGCCGTCGCCAGTCACCGCGCGCTGATCGCCACACTCATGCAGCTCGCCGTTAGAGACCGGCTCAACATCGACGCCTCTGGCAAGCAGATCACCGTGCTCACGCGCCGCACCGAAGGCGCAAGCGCCGCCGGCATTGCGCCTGAAGATATCGCGCTTGAGAACGCCATCTTTTCCACTGGCCGCACCAAGACGCTCGGCGGCAATTACGACGCATCCTTCACCAGCGCCTACAATGCGTTCTACGCCGCGCTCGGCCGTCGCTACGGCGAATCCTACTTTCGCTGGAATATCGGCTACACGATCGCCGCGATCTTCATCAGCTTCGCCGTCATCGGCATCGCCGCGACGCAAGTCACGCAGTGGACATCCTGGCATACGCTGGGCGTCATTGTGCTGATCCTGATGAATGGCGTCTTCCTGTACTTGATGCCGGCGCCGACGCAGAAAGGCCAAGCGATCCGCACCGAGATCGAAGGCTTTAAGCTTTATATGGAGAAGGCGGAAAAGCTTCAGCTCAATGCGGTCGAAGTTGGTCTCGAACAGCCGCCGCCGATGACAATCCAGCGCTATGAGCGTTTCTTGCCCTACGCGGTTGCGCTCGGCGTTGAAAAACCATGGACCGAACATTTCGAGCGGCTGATCCCGGAAGAGGCCGCGCGCTATCGTCCGAGCTGGACGACGATGTCGAACGCGAACTCGATCAGCGCGCTTACTGGCGGGTTGGTCAGCACCATGAGTTCCGGCGTCTCCAGCGCGTTGCCTCAGAGCTCAAGCTCCTCCGGCTCCGGCGGCGGCGGCTCATCTGGCGGCGGCGGCGGGGGTGGCGGCGGCGGCGGCTGGTAGGTGGTCGATCGCCGCTGACATCGCATGCGTCACGCGTTGAGCCGAGCCTCGGCCCTAGCTGTTCGCGGCGTTCGCTGGCTTGCCGGCAGCGGCGGTCTCAATCTGAATCCTGATCTCGCAAGGTCAGCAGATAAGCCGCGAGCTGTTCGGCTTGCTCGGGATCGAGATTGAAGTTCATCTGGTCGGGAAAGTCGTGGGAATTGCGGAGCCATCTGTAGGCGGTCGCCTGGGTGAGGCCGGGCCGGCGCGCGATCGACGCGAACGTCGGCGCATCCGAATTGGCCGAGACTTGGTCCGGTGTGACGGCGTGACAAGCTGCGCAACGCGTCTCTGCGACGTTTAGGCCCGCCGCGGCTTGAGCAGACGGCGCGACGTCGTCTTCGACGCTGTCCGCCGTTGGGTTTGGGGTGGCCGTCAAGGTCGGCTGACAAGCGGCCACCGCAATCAGCGCGGCAGTGAGCATAAGATAGCGCAGCATTATGAACCTATGGGCGAGAATCACGAACGGCAGCCCACCTATACCATGGCCTCTCAGCGTAACTTGCCCAATGCTGGCCGCCAGAGATCCGCTCTCAGGGCCGAGCCCTTGCATAATATTGGGCGCATTCCGCCTCGCGACCGCGCACGACGCGTTGGCCCTTCAGTTCGCCTTGTCCGGCGGTAACGACCGTGCATTGGCCCTCCGCGGAAGCGTCTGTATGGAAGTAAATGACCACCCAATCATGCGTTTTGCCCAGTTCATGGGCGCGCTGTGTGTTTGAGTAGAGCGCGGTGAAGCGCCAATCCGCGCGCCGCTGGTGAAGCACGGGCAGCCAAGCTTCGCCATGCGGATTGAAGCGCTTCGGCGCAATCTTGCGCAGTTCTCCCGCGGCCGCCTTCTCTCGATAGGCTGCATCGATCTCGAGCAAGAGTTTGATGGGCGGTTCGAGCTGTTGTGAGGCGGCGCTGCTTCTGATCCGTCGTCGCCCCAATCTATCTGCGAGATAGGCGCGAATGGCGGCGGCGCGTCTATGGCCGACGCCCGGTGCGCCCTCCAACCGGCCATCGTGTGCGGCCATTTCCAATTGTTCCAGCGTGTCGATGTGCAAATCTTCGTGCAGCCGGGCGGCCAGTTTTGGGCCGATGCTGGGAATGGTGCGGAGCAATTTCTCGGGCTCGAGTTCGCCGGTGAGGCGCTCGAGCTGCGCCCAGCGTCCAGTCAGCAGCATTTCTGCGATTGCGGCGGCGATGCCCACCCCGACATCGGGCAGCGCCACCAATCCTTCGCGACCTTTGTGGGCAAGGATCGTATCGACAGGCTCTGCTAACGCTTCGACCGTGTCGGCTGCTCGACGATAAGCGCGGATGCGGAAACCGTCTTCTTCCTGTTGCTCAAGCACGTTGGCCATATCACGCAGCTTTTCGGCAATGCGCGTGTTTACAGGATGTAGCCTGGGACCTTGCGTTTGAGACATCGCCCAACCTTGTGCGCACAAGATATCGGTCACGCTCATTGCGCCGTTGATAAAGGTCAAACCGTCCGCGGCTTTGCTGGGCCGCGCGCTATTCTTGGCAGGCGGGCGGCCGTACGGCTTGACGATCTCGGCGACGCACGTTCCCATCGTCGTTGTGAGGAGCCCGGTATGTCCAAGATTGGAGAACGAGGCGACGGCAAGCGCCTTGGCGCTGTCAAAGGCCGCACGCAAGCGCTGAACCCCAAGGCCAAACGGTACGTCAAGCGCGACACCGAAACAGGTCGCATCATCGACATGAAAGCGGACAGGAGTCCTTTCAAAGGCGTCCGCACGCCGAAGAAGAAAAAGAAATAAATCGGGCGTCGGCGCTGGGCCGGTTAGGAGGCGGCTAGGGAGGCAGGAGCGCCTTGTGCGTTTGTGTGGGCGGCGGCGCCGCGGCGCTGGTTGCGCAAGCCCAGCGCGATGAGCAGCGCGGCGGCGAACACGAGGGCGGCGTTCACCCAGACAGCCGAAGGCGCGGCGGCGTCAGCGCCGAAGCGCGCTGCGTGCGCAAGCGGTAGCGAGAGCGTGAGCAGGCCTGTCGCAAATGGCGCCAGCCAGTGCGCGAGATGTTGCGGCGTCCACACGCCGGCGAGACTGAGCAGCAGAACGCCGCCCCAAAAGATCGGAACGGGTGAAATCGCCCAGAGCACATAGAGAGTGCTGGCGAGCGCCAGCATGGCGGGGGTAGCCCAGACGAAACTCGTCCATGTCGATTGAATACGTGGATGCGCGCGCCCGCGCGCGGCGGCTTTCGCAAGCCAGATATCGACGCCGGTCGTACAGATGAAGCTGAGTGCGAGCCCAAGCGCGAGATAGATGAACTTCACCAACGGACCACCAAACGCGCCAGCGTGAATGCGGAACATGCTGGCGAGCACTTGGCGGCCGGCCTCGCCTTCAGCATAGCCGTCGGCGCCCATCAGCCCGCCGGCGCTATCGAAGCGGTAGGTTTCGCTGTAAATCAGGCGATCGGAATGGCCCGCGCCGATCGCGAGGGTTTCGTCCGGTGTGCCGAATTGATTGAGCGCCATGTAGAGCGGCGGATTGTCCGGACGTTCGCGCGCCAGCGTCTCAAGCGCGGTGACAATGCGCGCCTCGGGGAGCATGCTGGGCGGCGGCCCGGCTTGACGTGCTTGCGCGGCGATGGCCGCGGGATCGCCGTAGAGGTCCGCCATAGCGCGTGCGCTGTCGCCGCCGAACATCATCGGGCCAGCAACCCCAACCGCCACCAAGGCAAGGCCCATGACGGCTCCCGACGCGGCGACCAGCAGATGGAACGGTAGGCCCCAGACCGCCAGGCGATTGTGGATGTCGACGCGTGAGAGGCGGCGTCCGCCATCGAGTCGCAGCGTGAACGCGTCGCGGAACATGCGCGGCAACGCGAGCGCGCCGCCCACGATCAGCGCCACCAGCAGAACGCCGAGCACGCCAATGACGATGAAGCCGATCTGCCACGGCAGGTGCAGCGCGTAGTGAAGTTCGGTGAGAAAATGAGTTAGTTCGTGCGCGCCCGGACCGGCGTAGGCGCCGCTGGCGTCGAAGGCGAGAACATCTTCCTCGTAATCGATCACCAGCCGCGGCATCTCCGGGCTCGGCGTGATGACATAGACATCGCTCGGCTGAGCGCCGGTTTGGGCAATGTGTTGACGCGCGTATGCGACCGCACGGCCGACTGCTTCCGGCGAAACCTGCGTCATTTCCGGGACGCCTGGCTGCTCCCAGCGTTCGAAATCGGCGTAGAAAACGGCGATCGCGCCGGTGACGCAAACAAGATACATCACAGCCGCCAGCGCGAGGCCGAGCAGCTTGTGCGCAAGCAATTGGCCTTTGACGAAGCCCGCTGGCACGCGCGGCCAAATTGTCTTCTCTGCGCCGGCCATCAATTTGCTCCGCCAGAAACCAGGAGATAAGCGCCGCCGCCCAGGGCGAGTGCGACGATGCCGAGGATGGATGTGGCGCGCCACGGGCGCAGGCTCGCAAGCAACCACAGGAGCGCCGCTGTCCAGGCCAGCATGAGGGCGAGAATGCTGAAGGCGACACGATCCGCGTTTGCGCCCGGCGCGAACGCTTGCCATGCGGCCATGGCCGCGAGCGCGAACGCGGGCGCAATGACAAGCGCGCCGATCCAACGCGCGACGTCGCGGCTGACGCGTCCGGACGCGTGCGAGTCGGTTTCAAGCGGCGCGGCGTCTTGCACGGCGCGCGTCTTGGCTTTGCGGGTCGTGGCATTTGGTCGGCTGCGCGCGAGCCCATCTGGCGCAAGCAAGAGCAACCCCGCCACCATCGGCGCCAGCATGGCGAGCGCGAACGCGCGCTCCACGGAGACGCTATAGAGCCAGGGCGTTGCGCCGAGTGCGATGAGCGCCCAGCCGGCAAACAGCACGGGCCCGCCGAGACCGCGCCTGGCGCGCCAGTGCAGATAGAGGATTGCGAGTCCAGCGGTCTGCACCGTGATCCCCAGCACCTGTAATGCGATGGCCATGACGCGCCGCCGGCTAGAAGCGGTAGGTCAACGCGACGGTGTAATTCCGCGGCGCGCCGTAGCGATACTGACTGAAATAGCGGATTTGGCTGTAATAGGTCTCGTCGAAGAGGTTATCGACGTTCACCTGCACGGATGCCTGGTCGTTGAGATCATAACGCGCCATCAGGTTCACGAGCGCATATTCATCTTGTTCGATGCGCGTCGGGTCCAACGTCACGGGATTGGTGGCGTTGGTGTAGGCGTAGCTGCGCCACGTTGCGCCGCCGCCAAGCGTCAGGCCATCGAGCGCGCCAGCGAAGCCATAGGTGGTGAAGAAGGTGAGGCTTTGGCGCGGCTGGTCCGTGTTGACCTCGGCGCCTTCGGCGTCCTCGATCTCGAACTGGCTGTAACCCAGACTCACATTCCAGCTTTCGGTAACGCGACCGAGGATTTCGAACTCGAAGCCTTCGCTCGTCGCGCCTTCGGCGGCCCGATAGGCGAATTCCGGCGGGTTCGTGCCATCCACCGTACCGCCGGTGGGCTGGCCCAAACCGTCTTGTGTGATGCTGAACACGGCGAACGATGTCTGCAGCGCATCGTTAAAGAACGCGCTCTTCAAGCCGATTTCATAGGCTTGGCCGACGATCGGATCGAGCGGGTCGCCGGACTCGGTACGCAAATTCTGCGGCTGGAAGATCTCGGTGTAGCTTGCGTAGATGCGGTGCGTGGGCGTGAGATCGTACAATACGCCGAGATAGGGGATGACGACGTCGTCGGCGCTGTAATTCTGTGTCGCGCCGTATTCCGTGCCGGAACGCTCCCAGGAAGACACGCGCACGCCGGCGATGACGCTTAGCGCGTCGGTCGCGTTGAGGCGGGTGGCGGCGAAATAGCCAGTCTGCTCAGTTTCGATGGCCTGATCGTGCGTGCCGACGCTGGAAAATTCCGGGCGCGGGAAATCGCCATCCCAATCGTAAAGGCTGGTCGCCGGCAAAAACGCGTTGGGGCCTAAAGCGGCGAAGGCGTAGGTGTCGGCGTCCTGCTGACTATGCAGTGCGCCTATCGTGAATTCATGTTCGCGGCCGAATAACGCGTACGCCCCGCGTAGCTGGACATCGAAGCTGTCTTGGACGCTTTCGCCGTCGCTCTTGTAGGGCCAAGTGGCGAGACCGACGCCCGTCGCTTCATCGATGGCGCCGTAGAGGTAGAGAATCTCGGTTTCCGCGCCATTGATCATGCGGTTGTAATTGAAGCTGAGGCGCCAGCCGTTCGAGAACTCATGTTCGACGTTGGCGAAGTAATTCGTATTCTGCGTATCCCAATAGGCCCAATTCGCCGATGTGCTCTGAGACCGTGGCAAATCCGTCAATTCGCCATTTGTGTAGAAGGTCGGCAGCGCCCCCCAGAGCGGCGCGGTCGGACTATTTGTTTGCTGGCTCGCGCCGATTCGCGCTGTGGTGGCGTCCGTCACGTCCGCCTCGATGACTCCGTAGAGGACGGTCTTATCGAAGTTGAAGAGGTCGATGTAGGACTCGCCCTCCGCGTACTTGGCGACGAAGCGGCCGCGGATGGAGCCGCTGGAATTGAGCGCGGCAGCCACGTCGGCTTCGACCTGGCGATTTTCCCAGCTGCCGAACGAGCCCCGAATATAGGCTTCCAGGTCGCGCGCATCCGCATGCTTGCGGACAAGATTGATGGAGGCGGAGGGATCGCCAGCGCCGGTCAGCAGCCCCGTGGCGCCGCGCACGAACTCGACGCGCTCGAAGATCGAGACGTCGGCAAGCGTTTCGGCCGCGTCGCCAGCCAAGCTCCAGGAGAGGGGCAGGCCGTCGATTTGGTAATTGGTGATCTCGAAGCCGCGTGCGTTGAAGACATTACGCACGTCATCGACCTCGACCATCGACACGCCTGCCGTGTTGCGCACGACATCAGCGATGGTTTCCAGGTTCTGGTCGCGAATACGCTGTTGCGTCACCACGGTGACCGATTGCGGCGTCTCGCGCACGGTGAGGCCTAGGCCGGTGGCGGTGTCGATCTGTTCATCGACCGTATAGCGACCGACGACAACGATCTCGTCGGCCTCGGTCGTCGTCTGATCCGCCGACTGCGCATAAGCCGGCGCAGCCAGGCAGGCGGCGGCGACGCCCGCCAACAACATTGTGTCCAATCGCATCATCAGTGTCCCCAAGGCCCCTTCGCGGCGCAGCCTTAATACGAATGCGAGTGACTCGCAATAGCGACAAGTTTGCACGGGCCGGGGGCTGATCCCGCGCAATTCCGGGGGGCCGGTTCGGGCGTTGCCTTGACAGACAGGGCGCAGGGGCTAAGCAGACCGCCCCCGAAAATACGCCCCGGCCCAGCGCCGGGGCGTTTGCCGTTGGAGGTTGGCTATGGTCGCGTCCATTGGTCTCGATTTCGGCACCACAAACACGGTCGCCACCACGATCAATCGCGACGGCCAGGCGGAAGCGTTTCACTTCACGCACACTGGCGAGCGCTTCGACGCCTTCCGCTCGGTGCTCTGTTTTTGGCAAGAGCAAGACGTGGAGGTGCGTCGCACGTGCACTGAAGCGGGGCCGTGGGCGATCGATCAATTCCTCGAATTGGCGGGCGATTGTCGCTTCATCCAATCGTTCAAGACGTTCGCCGCGAGCCCGCTGTTCACCGACACCTTGATCTATGGTCGGCGTGTCCGCTTCGAAGATTTGCTATCGAGCTTTCTGGGGCGGGTTCGCGCCCATGCGGGCGCCGATTTTCCTAAGCGTGTTGTGATCGGTCGGCCCGTGAGGTTCGCGGGTGGCGCCGCGGATGAGACGCTTGCGCGCACGCGCTATGAAGTGGCGCTGCGTGCGGTGGGCTTTGAGGAAATCCACCACGTCTATGAGCCGGTTGCTGCAGCATATTTCTTCGCGCACCGGCTCAAGGCCGACGCCACCATATTGGTGGCGGATTTCGGCGGCGGCACGAGCGACTTCTCGGTCGTGCGCTTTTCGCGCCGCGCGCATGGGCTCGATTACACGCCGCTGGCGCACGCAGGCGTTGGGATCGCGGGCGACGCCTTCGACTATCGGATCATTGATCAGGTGGTGGCCCGCGCGTTCGGCAAGGGCTCTGAGTACATGAGCTGGGGCAAGGTGCTGCCGGTGCCTAACGGCTACTTCAGCAAGTTCAGCCGTTGGAACGAATTGTCGATCATGCGTCACTCGCGCGACTACCGGGAACTGCAACAATTGGTGCGGTCAAGCCTCGACCCCGACCGGATCCGCGCATTTTTGGCATTCCTGGACGCGGATGCTGGTTATGAAATGTATCGTGCGGTGTCCGCGGCGAAGATGCAGCTTTCGCACGCGGAGGAAGCGGCGTTCTCGTTTCATGTCGCCGGTGTCGACATTGAGCGCACGATCAAGCGCGCCGACTTTGAAAAGTGGATCGCGCCTGAGCTTGCAGAGATCGGCGCCTGCGTCGACCGCGCCTTGGCGGATGCGAATATCCGAGAACGCGATGTCGACCGCGTCTTCCTGACCGGCGGCTCCTCCTTTGTGCCGGCCGTACGCGCGCAGTTCGAGCAGCGCTTCGGCGCCGACAAGATCGAGACGGGCGATCAACTCGTCTCTATCGCCTATGGTTTGGCGCTGATCGCGCGGGAGGACGAAGTTGGCCGTTGGGCGGCCAGCTGAACCGCCGCTCGATGGAGCGGCGTCGGCGCTCTTCTCCGGCTCGAGAAAAGCTATTGGTCGATGTCGCGCTTGAACGTTTCCGGCAGGAAGAGCACGCCGATGACGAGTGTGGCGGCTGCGACGACGATCGGATACCAGAGCCCATTATAGATGTTGCCAGTGGCGGCCACGATTGCGAAGGCGGTCGTCGGCAGAAAGCCGCCGAACCAGCCATTGCCGATGTGATAGGGCAATGACATCGACGTGTAGCGAATGCGGCTAGGAAACAGTTCGACCAGCATCGCAGCGATCGGTCCGTACACCATGGTTACGTAGATCACGAGCAGCGCGAGGATCGCCACCACAAGCGGCGTGTTGATGGCGTTGGGGTCGGCGGCCGTCGGATAGCCAACCGCGTCGAGTGCGGCGCGCGCCTGTGTCTGGAACGCAGCGATGGCCTCCGCACGCGCCGGAGTGTCCAAACGCGCCGTATCGGGAGCGCGGATGACGGTGTCCCCGATATGGACCTCCGCGACTGAACCCGCAGCCAGCGGTTGGTTGGTGTAGCTCACGCTCGCCCGCGAAAGGAACGCGCGCGCCACATCGCAGGACTGGGTGTCGAACTGGTTGCGGCCGACGGGATCGAACTGAAACGAGCAGGCGCTTTGATCAGCGTACACGACGACGGGCGCGGTGCGTTGCGCGGCGGCCAGCGCGGGATTGGCCGCTTCGGTCAAAAGGTTGAACAAAGGGAAGTAGGTCAACGCCGCCAGGGCGCAGCCCGTCATAATGATCGGCTTTCGGCCGATCTTGTCGGAGAGCCAGCCGAAGAAGATGAAGAATGGCGTGCCGATGAGGAGGCCGACGGCGATCAGGCTGTTGGCCGTGAGACCATCGACCTTCAGTGTCTTCTCAAGGAAGAACAGCGCGTAGAATTGACCTGTATACCAAACCACGGCTTGGCCGGCGACGGCGCCGAGAAGCGCGAGGATTGCGATCCTGGCATTGCTCCATTTGCCGAAGGCCTCCGCGAGCGGAGCCTTCGATGTGGTGCCCTCTTCCTTCATTTTCTGGAAGACTGGGCTCTCGTTGAGCTGCATGCGAATCCAGAGCGACACGCCGAGCAGCACGATGGAGACCAGAAATGGAATTCGCCATCCCCACGCGGCGAAATCCTCGACGCTAAGCGCGGTGCGCGTCGCAAGGATAACGAGGAGGGAGAGGAATAGCCCCATCGTCGCTGTGGTCTGGATCCACGCAGTGTAAAGGCCGCGCCGATGATTGGGCGCATGCTCGGCGACATAGGTGGCCGCGCCGCCGTACTCGCCGCCGAGCGCCAAGCCCTGGAGCAGACGCATCAAGATCAGAAGGATGGGCGCGGCGACGCCAATTTGCGCGTAGCCTGGCAAAAGGCCAACGACGAACGTGGAAACGCCCATGATCGCCATGGTCACCAGGAACGTGTTCTTGCGGCCAACCAGATCACCGATGCGGCCGAACACGAGGGCGCCGAACGGGCGCACGAAGAAGCCCGCAGCGAAGGCGGCCAGGGCGAAAATAAACGCGGTTGTCTCGTTGACGCCAGAGAAGAAGTGCGCCGCGATGTAGGTCGCGAGCGAACCGTAGAGATAGAAATCATACCATTCGAACACGGTGCCAAGCGAGGAGGCGCCGATCACCAATTTTTCGCGCGAGGTCGCCTTATGGTGCTTCGGCAAGGCGCTGGCGGACGTGTCGGACATGGTTTCCCCCCATCGTTTGGAAGCCAACGCTATTCGAAATCCGCCGTGGAATGGAAGAGAGGGGCTGGCCCCCGCGCCAAGTGGGGCTTATGGACGTCGGACTTGGAAAAACATGCGCACACGCTAATATGTACGTGGAGTGATGCATGGCGACCAAGGCGAAAAAGGCTATACGCGATCTTGAGGGCCGCGCCGGCGAGGCCGCCGAGCTGCTCAAGCTGCTCGCCAATGATCAGAGGCTGATCATTCTGTGCCGCTTGAGCGACACGGAGATGTCCGTTTCGGAACTCGGCGGCTATGTGAATCTGGCCCAGTCGGCGTTGTCGCAACATCTGGCGAAGTTGCGCGCGCAGGGGCTCGTCTCGACGCGCCGCGAAGGGCAGAACATCTATTACCGGCTCGCCAATCCTATGGCGCAAAAGCTCGTCGGCGCGCTCTGCGAACTCTACGGCGGCAAGTGATCGCTACTTGAACAAGAGGCCAGGTTTGAAGCCCAAGCGCTTGAACACCATGGCGGCAGGGCAGACACCGGTGAACGCGGCTTGGAACATGTTCAAGCCCGCGAACGCGGAAAGCAGCGCCCAGTATGGGTGCACCCAGGTCGCGAGGGCGAGGCCCAGCAGAACGACGAGGCCCGCGAAAGCGAAGACGGCGCGGTCGATTGTCATAATTGATGCTCCATAGTCTGAATGTTGTTCAGCGCACTGTTGAGCCATGCCCCGAGTTGCGCGGCGCTCACCAGGCCGGCATGGCGATCGATCTCACGTCCCTCGTGAAATAGGATGAGCGCCGGGATGCCGCGCACGCCGAGTTTTGCTGGCGCTTGCGTTTCGTCGGCGTTCAGTTTGAGAAAACGTACGCGCGGTTCGAATTGCCCCGCGGCGGCGGCGAAGTTGGGCGCCATCATGCGGCACGGGCCGCACCAGGGCGCCCACACGTCGACCAGCACCGGCATCGAGCTGACTTTCAGATGCGCGGCGAAAGCCGCATCGTCCACGTCGACTGGCGCGCCCGTGAACAGCTTGGCGCCGCAGCGTCCGCATTTCGCGGCGTGTGGATCGCCGTCGCCGACGCGATTACCCGTTGCGCACGCGGGGCAGGCCGTGAGCAATGTCATCGTTTGGTCTCTTTCAGTTTGGCTATGCCCAGCACCTTGAGTGCGAGGGCCTCGTAGAAGGTTTCGCTTTGGCCGCGGCGGAGTTTGCCGAGGAAGTATTTTTCGAACTGCTCTTTGGCGAGGTGGACCCATTTGCCATGCGCCGACCAATTGACGTTGCGCGGCGGAATTTGAGGCTGGGCGATAAAGGCGACGCCCTCGTCGCCGAAATCGGCCAGGCAGACGGCGTTCCAGGTGGCCTGTTCTTCGGGCTCCTTGCCGCGGAGCAGCGCACCGATATTCCTGGCCGTCGCCGTGACCATCGACTCGATCATAAATCCAGTCTTTGGCACCCCGACAGGCACCGGCGTCTTTCCGGTCGGCGCGATCGCGACCGCGACGCCAATGCCGAAAATGTTGGGATAGGTCGGGTTGCGCTGGTGTTTGTCGATCAGCACAAAGCCACGAGGGTTGACGAGCCCTTCAAGACCCATAATCGCGGCAACGCCACGGAACGCAGGCAGCATCATCGAATATTTGAACGGCAATTCGTGCGAGGTCTTGACCGCTGCGTCCTCGGTCATTTCCTCGACGATCATCTTGCCCGACTCAATTTTCGCAACGCGGGCGTTGGTGATCGATTTGATGTGCCGTTCGCGCATTTCGCTTTCGAGCAGGCCTTTGGTGTCGCCGACGCCGTCCAAGCCAAGGTGGCCGACATAGGGCTCTGCGGTCACGAACGTCATGGGCGTCTGATCACGGAGTCTGCGGCGCCGCAATTCGGTGTCGAGGATCATGGCGAATTCATACGCCGGCCCATAACAGGAGGCGCCCTGAACCGCGCCGACGACGATCGGACCAGGCGCCTCGCAGAAGGTTTCGAACGCGGCCGCGGCGCGCTCGGCGTGATCCACGTGGCAAATCGATTGGGTGAAGCGTTCGGGGCCTAAGCCCTCAATCTCATCGAAAGCGAGGTCCGGGCCGGTGGCGATTACGAGATAATCGTATCCGAGCGAGGCGCCGTCGCTGAGCTCCAGTCGGTTCTCAGTCGGGTGGACCCGCGCGGCGCCGGTCGAAACGAACTCAATTCCCTTGCGTTTCATCACCGGCGGGAGGTTAACTTCGATTGCCGCGCGCTCCCGCCATTTAACGGCGACCCAGGGGTTTGACGGTACAAAGTGATAGGTGTCGCCTTTGGAGACTAGCACCACCTTATCGCCGGGGCGCGCCTCAGCTTTAACTTCGTAGGCTGCGAGGACGCCGCCTAGACCGGCGCCGAGAATTGCGATGGTCGCCATATTTCTTCCTCCCGGCGCGCGCAGCGCCATTGCATATATATTAGAACATGCGTATATCCGCAAGTAACTGGGTTGGGCAAAATCAGGATTGCAGTATTGGCGCTTGGCGCCTTGATCTGACGCAAGGTCCAGGGGGCTCGACGGCGACAGACTGAGTTTAGGGAGTTCGTCATGAAGCGCGTTCACGGATTGCTGGCGGCCCTGGCGCTGCTTGGCGCGTGCGGGCGACCCACGCCAGTCGTGGAGACTCCAAGCGTAGAGCACGCTGACCAGATCGTCGTCCAACGCGCGCCAGCGCCTGACTACAAGACCGTGTCCGCAGTGCTCACAAGCCGCGACGTCGGAGATGCGCGCGCGCGGATTGGCGGCACGTTGAGCCGGCTTCTGGTGCGCGAAGGCGAGCAGGTGCGCCGAGGCCAAGTCGTGGCGATTGTGACCGATCAGCGCTTAGCGCTCGAGGCGCAAGCTGGCGCAGCCGGGGTTGCGGCCGCGGAGGCCGCCGCCGAACGCGCGCGTGCTGATCAAGCGCGGTTCCAGGTGTTGTTTGAGCGGGGCTTCCTTTCGCAAGCACGAATGGACCAGATCAATGCGGAGACGCGGGCCGCCGACGCACAATTGCGCGCGGCGCGATCGCAAGGCGGGGCGCTGTCTGAAGCCAACGCGCAGGGGCGCGTGCTTGCCCCCGCTGACGGCCGGGTCACGCGTGCGCCGATCCCGCAGGGCGCAGTCGTGATGCCAGGTGAGGTCGTCGTGGCGATCGCGACGGGCGCGCGTGTGCTGCGTTTGGAATTGCCGGAGGCGCAAGCCGCCTTTGTGCAAGAGGGCCAAGAGATACGCATCCTTGATGCGGGCGACGGCGTCGCCGCTCGGACAGTGCGCGTGCGGCAAGTCTATCCGGCCATCGACAATGGTCGTGTAATGGCCGACCTCGACGCGCAGAGCCTTGAAGGCGAGTTCGTGGGCGCGCGTGTGCGCGTGCTCATTCCCGCTGGCGAGCGTGAGGCCATCATCATTCCGTCGCGCTATATCGAGACCCGTTATGGTGTGGATTATGTGCGCCTCGTGCGGGACGGCGGCGTCCTGATCGACGCGCCGGTGCAACGCGGCGGCGCAGCACCCACGGAAGAGACGCCTGACGGTGTCGAAATCCTTTCTGGCCTTGAGCCCGGAGACGCCATTGTTCCGCCGGAGCGCCAGCGATGAATCTTGGCATTTCCGGCGCACTGACCAAGGGCACGATCCGCTCTCCGCTCACGCCGCTTTTTCTGCTCACCGCGTTGGCGGTCGGGCTCTTGGCGCTCTTCACGATCCCGCGTGAGGAAGAGCCGCAGATTTCCGTGCCGCTGGTGGATATCAGCGTGCGCGCCGACGGTCTTCGTGCGCCTGACGCGGTCGAACTGGTCACAAAGCCGCTTGAGACCATCGTCAAAGGGGTCGAGGGCGTCGAGCATGTTTACAGTCAGACCGAGGACGATCGCGTACTGGTAACGGCGCGATTTCTTGTCGGCACCGACCCTGACGACGCCATCGTGCGTATCCAGCAGGAGATCAGGGCCAATTACGACCGCATTCCTGTCGGCATTCCAGAACCGCAGATCGTGGCGCGTGGCGTGAACGACGTGCCGATCATGGTGATTACGCTCTCGCCCAGCGCGGAGGCCGCCGACCGCTGGGATGATAGTGCGCTCTATCGCGTCGCCGACGAGTTGCAGAGCGAATTGATGAAAGTGGACGACGTTGGACTGACGTTCATCGTCGGCGGCCGACCGCATGAAATTAGGGTCGCGCCAGACCCAGGTCGGTTGGCGCTCTACGGCGTGCCGCTTGGGCAATTGATCGAGACGATCAGCAACGCCAATCGCGCGTTCCCCGGTGGAGACCTGCGCGGCCGCGACGGCACGACTTCGACGGCGATTGGCCAGACGCTGGATGATCCAGCCGAGATCGGCCTGCTGACGGTGCGGGCGGCGGATGGACGCACGATGTACGTGCGCGATGTCGCTGAGGTGACATTGGGGCCACGCGAGGATCAGGCGCGTGTCTGGCGCTTTACCCGCGATGGAGAGCGGCAGCGTATGGCGCCTGCCGTCAGTCTCGCGATCGCCAAGCGCGACGGGGCAAACGCGGTCGTGGTTTCGCAGGCGATCGAGGCGCGCCTGCACGCGCTTGAGGGCAGCTTGATCCCTGAGGGCGTGGAGGTCGCCGTCACCCGCAATTACGGCGAGACCGCCAACGAAAAGGCCAACGAATTGCTGTTCCACTTGGCGTTGGCCACGCTGTCGATCGTCGCGTTGATCTACTTCGCCATCGGGCGGCGCGAGGCGATGGTGACGGCGATCGTGATCCCGACCACGATTCTGCTTACGCTCTTTGCCTCCAATCTGATGGGCTACACGATCAATCGGGTCAGCCTGTTCGCGATCATTTTCTCGATCGGCATCTTGGTCGACGACGCGATTGTCATCATCGAGAACATCGCGCGACACTGGGCGATGAGGGACGGGCGTTCGCGTGTGGACGCGGCGATCGCGGCGGTGGCGGAAGTCGGCAATCCAACCATCGTCGCCACCTTGACGGTGGTCGCGGCGTTGCTGCCGATGATGTTCGTTTCGGGACTGATGGGCCCCTATATGGCGCCTATACCGGCGAACGCGTCGGCGGCGATGCTGTTCTCGTTCTTCGTCGCCGTGGTCATTGCGCCCTGGCTGATGCTGAAAGTCGCGCCGAAGGGCGACGCGCACACCCAAGCACACGGGCACGATGAGGAAGGGTTTTTCGGACGCATGTATCGGCGCGTTGCGGCGCCCATCATTCGCTCGCGCAAGGGCGCGCGGCGGTTTTTGATTGCGGTGGGCGTCGCCACATTGGCCGCGTGCGCGTTGTTCGCCACCGCCACCGTGCGCGTCAAGCTGCTGCCGTTTGACAACAAGTCGGAACTGCAGGTCGTCGTCGACTTGCCTGAGGGCGCGTCGCTTGAAGCGACGGAGCGCGTGCTCATCGAGGCGGCGTCGATCTCGCAAGGGGTTCCGGAAGTGGCGGCAGTGGACGCTTACGCCGGCACGGCTGCGCCGTTTAATTTCAATGGACTCGTCCGTCACTATTACATGCGCGCGCGTCCTGAACTGGGCGATCTTCAGCTCACGCTCCTGCCGAAAGATGAGCGCAATCGTACAAGCCACGCCATCGCGTTGGATTTGCGCGAGCGCTTGCGCGCGCTGAATGCGCCGCAAGGCACCGTGGTGCGCGTGGTCGAAGTGCCGCCGGGACCGCCGGTGATCGCGACGTTGCTTGCGGAAGTGTACGGGCCGGATGCCGAGACCCGCCGCGAAGTGGCGCGCCAATTGGAGGGCATCTTCCGGCAGGTGCCGTACCTCGTAGATGTGGACAATAGTTTCGGCGTGGAGCGTCCGCGCCTGCGGCTCACGCCCAATCGCGAACAATTGGAATTTTTTGGCGTGTCCGAACGCGACATGATGGATTCGGTGGCTGTCGCGATGGGCGGGCAAGTGATTGGCTATTCGCATCGTGGCGAGGGTCGGAACCCGATCGAGATTTCAGTGCGGTTGCCGCAATCGGCCCGAGCATGGACGCAGAATCTGGCGTCCATGCCAGTAGCCGCGGCCCGGGATGGAACCCGTCTCGTCGAACTGGGTGAGTTGGTGAGCGTGCAAGAAGAAACGGGATCGCACCCGATCTTCCGGCGCAATGGCCGATACGCGGAAATGGTGATGGCCGAACTGGCCGGCGCGTATGAGGCGCCGATCTATGGCATGCTCGACGTCGAACGTTTGGTGCGCGCGCATGATTGGGGTGAACTCCCGCAGCCGCAAATTCTCATGCACGGTCAGCCGGCCGATGAGACCGCGCCGTCGATCCTGTGGGACGGAGAGTGGGAGATTACCTACGTCACCTTCCGCGACATGGGGGCGGCGTTCATGGTGGCGATCCTGGGAATCTACATCCTGGTCGTGGCGCAATTTAAGAGCTTCAAACTGCCGTTGGTGATCCTTACGCCCATTCCGCTCACCCTGATTGGCATCGTGATCGGTCACGTGCTCTTCAACGCGCCGTTCACGGCCACGTCGATGATCGGCTTTATCGCTCTTGCCGGCATTATTGTGCGCAACTCGATTTTGCTGGTGGACTTCATTCGCCACGCCAAGACCGCGGATCGTCCGTTGCGCGCGGTGTTGCTGGAGGCGGGCGCCATTCGGTTCAAGCCGATCATGCTGACGGCGCTCGCCGCGATGATCGGTGCGGCGGTGATCCTGTTTGATCCAATTTTCCAGGGATTGGCGATCTCGCTGCTGTTCGGCCTGGCGTCGTCGACCCTGCTGACCGTGTTGGTGATCCCGGCGATCTACGTGGTCATGCGTGACGATGAGAAGCCGCTGGATGAAGAGCCGCGCGCGGAGACGCCGCTCATTCCGGGATTGAAGGCCGCGGAGTAGGCGGAGACCACCCCGCGGAGCGTGCGATCGCGAGCCCCATATGGCCTTGGGGCCTGGCCCTGCGCGAAACACGGCTCGCCTCTGCGCGTGACGCTGTGCTAACGGCTCGGACCTCGGAGAGGCCCGGATGACGTTTACCCCCATGCCAAGTGTGATTGGCGAGACCCATGCATTGCTTGAGGAACTGGGCGTGCCGCGTGCGGCGTGGACTGAAGGATCGCTGCAGGCGCGTTCTCCCATCACCGGTGAGCAAATCGCAGCGCTGAGGCCGACATCAGCCGGGGCGGCGGGCGCGGCGATCGAGGCGGCGCATCGCGCGTTTATCGAGTGGCGGCGCGTGCCCGGGCCGCGGCGCGGCGAGTTGGTCCGGCTGTTCGGCGAAGAGCTACGCGCCCATAAGACGGCGCTGGCGCGGTTGGTGACCATCGAGGCTGGCAAGATCGTCTCCGAAGGGCTCGGCGAAGTGCAGGAGATGATCGACATCTGCGACTTCGCTGCGGGCCTCTCGCGTCAACTCTATGGTCTCACGCTGACGACCGAGCGCGCCGAGCATCGCATGATGGAGACGTGGCATCCGTTGGGCGTCGTCGGCGTGATCTCAGCGTTCAATTTTCCGGTGGCGGTGTGGGCCTGGAATGCCGCGCTCGCCTTCGTCTGCGGCGATTCCGTGGTGTGGAAGCCGTCGGAAAAGACTCCGCTGACGGCATTGGCGACGCAGACGCTGTTGGAGCGGGCGATGGCGCGCTTCGGCGCGGAAGCGCCGCAGAGGCTTTCGCAGGTGTTGCTTGGCGATCGCGCGATTGGCGCGATCCTGGTGGATCATCCGCTGGCGCCGCTGGTGTCGGCGACGGGTTCAACGACGATGGGCCGGGCGGTGGCGCCGCGTTTGGCGGCGCGGTTCGCGCGCGCCATTTTGGAACTCGGCGGCAACAACGCCGCGATCGTGACGCCGAGCGCGGATTTGGAGCTGACGCTGCGTGCGGTGGCGTTCGCGGCGATGGGCACTGCAGGGCAGCGCTGCACGACGCTGCGCCGCCTTATCGTGCATGAGAGCGTGTACGATGCTCTGATTCAGAGACTGAAGCGGGTTTATGATGATGTGCGCGTCGGCGACCCGCGCGAAGACGGCGTGCTGATTGGCCCTTTGATTGATGCACGAGCGCGTGACGCAATGGCGACTGCGCTAGCGAGTGCGCGCGACCAGGGGGGACTGGTCCATGGCGGTGGGGCGCTTGAAGCGGAGGGCGTCTATGTACGGCCTGCTCTCGTGGAGATGCCGGCGCAGACCGCGATCGTGCTGCGCGAGACCTTCGCGCCGATCCTCTACGTGATGAAGTACCGCGAGTTCAGCGAGGCAATTGCTCTGCAGAACGCCGCGCCGCAAGGATTGTCGTCCTCGATCTTCACGCATGATTTGCGTGAGGCGGAGCACTTCCTGTCGGTCGTGGGCTCGGATTGCGGCATTGCTAACGTGAATATCGGCCCATCTGGAGCGGAAATTGGTGGAGCCTTCGGCGGCGAGAAGGAAACGGGTGGCGGACGTGAGTCGGGGTCGGACAGCTGGAAGGCCTATATGCGTCGGGCGACCAACACGGTGAATTACGGCGCGACGTTGCCATTGGCGCAAGGCGTGTCGTTCCCCGTGGATTGAGCGAGAGCGCTATTCGTTCGCGCCGATGGCCTTCAATTCAGCGAGGTTGAGCAGGCGGGCTTTGCCCTGGCGAATGTCCAACAGGCCCCGGCGTCGGAGCGACAACAAGGTGCGGTTGACGTGGGCTGTGGTAACGCCGAGCGCGTCGGCGATGTCCTCCTGGCGCAACGGAAAGTCGAGTTCGTCGGCTTCGGCCAAACCTCGTTCACGCAGGGTTGAGTGAATATCCAGGACAAGCCGGGCGATGCGGGCGATGGCGCGGCGCCGGCCGATATCAACCAAGCGCCGTTCAGCGTGGTGGATCACACGCTGGATATGGCGCGAGAAGGTGCGTTGCTGCGTTTCGTGAGAGTCGACAATCGCTAGCAGGTCCTTCGGCTGAAAGGCGCAAAGAGTGACGTCGGTCAGCGACCGCACGGTGAACGGCACCCGGTAATTATCGACCCAGATGTTTTCGATGCAGATCGTGTCGCCCGGCACCAAGAACGATAGGATTTGTCTGCGACCGTCATGAAAATGAACTGCGCGGCACGCCCATCCCTTGAACAAGGTGTACGCGCGCGTGGGGACTTCGCCGGCGCGTTGGATGGTTTGGTGCGCTCGAAACTGCGCCACCTGCGTACGCAACGCACAAACCGTCGCCGGTGAGTTCTCAAACGTCGGCGCGTAGATCGTGAGCGCGCCGATCTTGCATTTCGTGCAATCGGCTTGGCTGGGCACGTCCTGAACCTCTTTTGAGCTCAATGCGATGGTCTGCTCGGCGCTAAATTCTTGCGCCGCAACGGCAATATGAGCGGCGTGGTAGCGCATTCGCAGATTGAGACGCAACAAGTACAGACGCAATAACCAAGGTGACGCGGACGTCAGTGATTCAGTCTATTGATGTAGATCACTCGATCTTTGGATGCTGTTCACTCCGAATATGATTACGCACGTGTCAGGTTGTCGCGATCTTTTCCAGATTGCGGTTGCCGCACACTTGCTGGTTGCATCGTGACGAGGGGGTGCGATGGGCGCGGAGCGGGCTTCGGATTTGGCGGATTTGACGCGCTTTGTCGGCGTCAGCGCCCAAGATCGCGACCTATTGCGTCAGATTCATCCCACACTGGTGGCCGCGCTGCCCGCGGCGCTCGATTTACTTTACGCAGACATGCGCAAGCATGGTCCCGCGATCGGCCGGTTCGCCGACGAAGCGCATTTGGAGCGAGCCCGCGTCGCTCAGCTTGAGCACTGGCGGCGTTTGCTGTTGGCGGATTTCGATGAGGAATATGTCCAGCGGGCCAAGCGCACCGGCGCAGTGCACGCCCGCATCGGTCTGTCCCACGGGGTTTATATCGGCGGCTACGCGCTGGTGCTCGGGGCGTTGATGAGCGCGCTTTCCGCTGCTGGAACGATGCGGGAAGACGATGGCGGCGCCATCGTCGCGACGCTGCTTAAGTGCGCGTTGCTGGACATTTCGGTGGTTCAATCGGCTTATCTTGAAGCAACAGAGGCGGAGAGCGTAGCGCGCTCGCGGTTCGTGACCAGCCTGGGCGACGAGCTGCGCACCCCTCTCAACATCATCATCGGCTACGCTGAATTGTTGCTCGAGGATGTGTCGGGACAATTGTCGACAAGCAGCGAACTGCACCAAGTCATTGAGTCCAGTGAGCGATTGCGTCGGCTGGTCGATGGCCTGCTTGATCTGGCAAGGGTGCAGAGCGCTGGCGACGATTTGCATCTGGAAAGACTTGTCCCTGGAGAAGCGGCGTTCAGTGCGATCGAGTTGGTGCGCGACGACGCGTCCGCCCGAAATGTCGCCCTCGGGCTGACGGTCGAACCTGGGGCGGACGCGCCCATATCGACCGACCCGGACAAATTGGGACGTTGCCTACATATCCTGCTCCGCAACGCTGTGCGCTTCACAGCAGGCGGCGTGGTCGATTTACGGGTAAGCCGCATTCCCGGGCTCGGCGGCGATGCGATTGCGTTCGAGGTGCGCGACACCGGCGTCGGCATGAGCGATGCCCAATTGGCGCGGGTATTCGAAGGCGCGGCGTCGGGCGTGCGCGATCGTGGTGGCCCGGGGTTCGGCCTGATGATCGTGCGCACGTTGGCGAAGCACTTGAACGGGGAATTGACGGCCAAAAGCAAGCTCGGTGAAGGCAGCGTGTTCACACTACGTCTGCAGTGCACGGAGGATGGGGGAGGATGATGGGCCAATCGATGCGCATTTTGCTTGTCGACGACCAGCCGCTGTTCTTGGAGGCGCTGTGCAATCTGTTGCGCACGACTTGGACGGAAGGTGAATTCGTCAGCCACACCTCGGCGGCGGCGGGCGTGGAAGAAGGCCGCGGCCAGACGTTTGACGTGGCGCTCGTCAATGCGGAGGCGCTTGATGCGTCTGGTCTCGGGCCGCAGGCTTACGGTGAGCTTGGGGCGCCCTTGATTCTGACATCTTCGAGTTTTGACGCGAGCATCCTCTGTGAGGCGATCAGCGCCGGCGCCCGAGGTTACATTCCCAAAACCACCGGCAGCCGTGCGATCGTGGGTGCGGTCGAGGTCGTGAGCCATGGCGGTGTCTGCTATCCGAGCGAGGCATTGGCGGTGTTGGCCGGCGCCAAAGCGCCGGCGCCCCGCATCGGCGCGAGCCGTCGTGAACTCGAAATCCTGCAGCGGATCGAGCAAGGCAGTTCGAACAAGGTTATCGCCCGCGAATTGGGGCTTTCGCTGGCGACGGTGAAATTTCACGTCCAGAGCATCCTGCGCGCCACCGGGGCTCGCAATCGCGTCGAGGCGATTATCAATGCGCGCCGCATGGGCATGTTGCCCAGAAGCGGACTCGTCTAGAAGGCGCGTAATTTCGCTCCAGAACCCGGGGCGCCCTCTTGTGGCGTGCATTTGCCGGCAGGCATGGCACTATGGGCCAAAGACAGGGGGGCATCATGATTGCGAAGGAATGGGCGCGCTGGGCGTGCGCGGCTGTGGCGACGATTGCGCTGAGCGCGGCGTCGCCAGCGGGTGCGCAGAACGAGCAAGCGGCCACGACCCCAACCGAGCGGCCAAACATCGTACTGATCCTGATCGATGACGCGGGCTTCACTGACCTGGGCGCCTATGGCGGCGAAGCGCGGACGGCCAACATTGATGCGTTGGCGCAGCGCGGCGTGCGCTTTTCAAATTATCATTCCTCGCCGCTGTGCTCGCCGTCGCGGGCGATGCTGCTGACGGGCGTCGACAACCACCGCACCGGCGTGGCGACTATTCCGGAAGTGTTGCCGCCGTCGCAGCGTGGCCAGCCCGGCTATTCGTTGCATCTCGAGCCAGGCGTGACGACAGTGGCGGCGCGGCTGCAAGCGAGCGGCTATCGCACTTACATGACGGGCAAATGGCACTTGGGCGATGGGCCTGGCCAATTGCCGAACTCACATGGCTTCGATCGTTCGTTTGCGCTGGAAGCGTCCGGCGCGGACAATTGGGAGCAGAAGCCATACATTCCCTATTACGCGCACGCGGATTGGTACGAGGATGGCGAGCCGGCGACGTTGCCGGGGGATTTCTACTCGTCCCGCTTCATGGTCGATCAGATGATCGAATACATCGAGAGCGAACGGGCGGACGCGCGGCCGTTCTTTGCCTATGTGGCGTTTCAAGCGGTGCACATTCCGGTGCAGGCGCCGCGCGAGGACAGTGCGCGTTATCGCGGCCGGTACGATCAAGGTTGGACGGCGTTGCGCGAGCAGCGCTTTCGGCGCGCGCAGGAATTGGGGCTGATCCCAGCGGAGGCGGCGCTGGGGCCGGCCCCCCCGCGGGCGCGAAACTGGCAAGACGTGGAGCCGGGCGAACGCGCGCTCCTGGCGCGCAGCATGGAAGTGCACGCAGGCATGCTGGACTCGATGGACCAGCATATTGGCCGATTAATCGCGTACCTCGAACAGAGCGGCGAACTGGCGAATACGGTGTTTGTCGTCACCTCCGACAACGGGCCTGAGCCGAGCAACCCTCTGGCGGCGCGCGGGTTCGAGCAATGGATGCATTTGAACGGCTACACGCGTGAACTGGAGAATTTGGGCGAGCGCGGCAGCATGGTGGCGATCGGGCCAGAATTCGCGAACGCGACGGCTGCGCCAGGGGCATTGTTCAAATTCTATACCACCGAAGGCGGCACGCGGGTGCCGATGATTATTGCTGGTCCTGGCGTTGGCGCCGGTCTGCGCGCTGACGGGTTTGCGTATGTGACCGACATCGCGCCGACGCTGCTGGAGCTGGCGCGCGTGACGCCCGCGACTGAGGGTGTGCCGATGACGGGCCGGTCGCTCACAGCTGTGTTACGTGGTGAAGCGCAGTCAGCGTATGGACCGGATGAACCCGTGGGGCTTGAGGTGTCCGGCAACGCGGCGCTGTTTCGCGGCGACTTCAAGTTAGTGATCAACCAGCCGCCGAACGGCGATGGGCAGTGGCGGCTTTACAATGTGCGGCTGGATCCGGGTGAGACACGTGATCTCTCCGCAGAGATGCCTGATCTCTTCGCGCAGATGCAGCGTGACTACGAGGCCTACGTGCAGGAGATGGGCGTGTTGCCCATGCCTGAGGGCTACAACATTCATGGCCAAATCGAGACGAACACGTACGCGCGTCAGTTCACGCGCTACATGCCGTTCCTGATTGGCGCGGGTGTGGTGTTGATCGCGCTGATCGGCGGCCTGGTGTGGCTGTTTATGCGCAGACGGCGCACGAAAGCTTAGACGCGCAACGCCGCTTCGAGCTTGCTCAAACCATGCTCAAACAGATCGTCTTCGATGGTCAGCGGATAGAGCAGGCGGATGGTTTCGCCGGAGACGCCGCAGGAGAGGAGGATAAGCCCCTCTTCGAGCGCGCGCGTGGTGACACGCTTGGCGGCGGCGCCGTCGGGAAGTTGGCCGCCGCGTTCTGTGATCAAGTCGAAGGCGATCATCGAGCCGGGACCGCGAATGTCGTCGATCGGGGCCATGTCGTTGCGCGTTTGGATTTCGCGGAGCTTGGCTTTGGCGCGTTCGCCGAGCGTGTTGGCGCGTGCGATCAGCCCTTCGCTGTCGATCACGTCGAGCACGGCGAGGGCTGCGGCGCAGCCGATCGGCGAGCCGCCATAAGTGCCGCCAAGGCCGCCGGGATCGACTTTGTCCATCATGTCGGCGCGGCCGACGACGCCGGAGAGCGGGAAGCCGCCGGCGAGCGATTTGGCCATGGTGATGAGGTCGGCGTGGACGTCGTAATGCTCCATGGCGAAGAGCTTGCCGGTGCGCGCAAAGCCGGTTTGCACTTCGTCGGCGATGAGCAGAATGCCGTGCGCGTCGCAGAGCGTCCGCAGGGCGCGCATGAGTTCGGGCGGGACCATGTGGAAGCCGCCTTCGCCCTGCACCGGCTCGATCACAATGGCGGCGACGCGTGAGGGTTCGACATCGGCGCGCAGGATGTGGTTGAGCACAAGCAGGCTGGTTTCCACATCGACGCCATAGCGCGCGAGCGGGAATGGCACGTGGAAGACGTCCGGCACGGACGGGCCGAATTGCTGCTTGTAGGGCGCGACCTTGCCGGTCATCGCCATCGTCAAGGAGGTGCGGCCGTGGAAGCCGCCGGTAAAGGAGATGATGCCGGTGCGGCCGGTCGCGGCGCGCGCAATTTTCACGGCGTTCTCGACTGCTTCGGCGCCGGTGGTGAAGAAGATGGTTTTGGCGTCGACCGCGATGGGCGCGCGCGCATTGAGCTTTTCGGCGAGTTCGACGTAGGGCTCGTAGGCGCTGACTTGGAACGCCGTATGCGTGACGCGATCGAGTTGTGCGCGGACGGCTTCGATCACTTTGGGATGGCGGTGGCCGGTGTTGAGCACGGCAATGCCGCCGGCGAAGTCGATATATTCGCGTCCCTCGACGTCCCACAGGCGCGCATTTTCGGCGCGTTCGGTGAAAACCGGCGTGGCGGTGCCGACGCCGCGCGGCACGGCCTTGTTGCGACGGGCGAGAAGATCGGCGTTGGTGGTCATGGTTCGCGCCTTACGTAAAGTTATGCGGCGGTTCCTAGCACAAGTCGCAGCCGCCCGAAGCCCTGTGCTTCTGATAAAGCTGCGTCCTGCCGCCGCGAGAGGGCTTTTCAGCTTTGGCGCGCGACGCGATGGTGGCGGCGAAGACATAAAGGGAGGCCGCGATGGCTGAAGCGTGGATCATTGATGCGGCTCGGACGCCGCGCGGCATCGGCAAGATCGGTAAGGGCGCGCTCGCCGACATTCACCCGCAGCAATTGGCGGCGTCGGTGCTGAAGGCGATTGCCGAGCGCAACAATCTGAACACGGCTGAGGTCGACGACGTGATCTGGGGCACGTCGAGCCAGCGCGGCAAGCAAGGCATGGACCTTGCGCGCATGGCGCTGCTGGACGCTGGCTACGACACGCGCGCGAGCGGCGTGACTCTGGATCGCTTCTGCGGCTCGGGCATCACGAGCGTGAACCTGGCCGCGGCGCAGATCATGTCCGGCATGGAAGATGTCGTCATTGCTGGCGGCACCGAGATGATGAGCTACACGGCCTCGCAAGCCGATCCAAAGAACCCGTCATTGATGGATGCGGGCAATTTGCGCCTACGCGCGCGCCATCCCCAGTCGCACCAGGGCGTTTGCGCCGACGCCATCGCGACCATGGAAGGCATTTCGCGCGAGGCGCTGGATGAGCTGGCGCTGGTCAGTCAGCAGCGCGCGGATGCTGCGATCAAGGGCGGACATTTCAAGAAGAGCGTCGTGCCGGTTTACAAAGAAGACGGCACGCTCGCGCTCGATCACGAAGAGTTCCCGCGTCCGCAGACCACGCTGGAAGGCCTGGCGTCGCTGAAGCCGGCGTTCGAGGCGATGGCGGAATTTCCGCTTGATGAAAAAGGCACGACGTTTGGCGGCTTGATCCGTCAAGTTTATCCTGATTTGAAGATCAAGCATTTCCACCATGCGGGCAATTCGTCGGGCGTAGTGGATGGCGCGGCGGCGCTGCTCCTCACCTCCCCGGATTACGCCAAAAAGCATGGCTTAAAGCCGCGCGCGCGTGTGGTGGCGATGGCGAATGTGGGCGATAGCCCGACGCTCATGCTGAATGCGCCGGTGCCGGCGGCGAAGAAGGTGCTGGCGAAGGCGGGGCTGACGCTCGACGATATCGATCTGTTCGAGATTAACGAAGCGTTCGCGGTGGTGGCGGAGAAGTTCATCCGCGACCTCAAGCTTGATCGCGACAAGGTCAATGTGAATGGCGGCGCGATGGCGCTGGGCCACCCGATCGGCGCGACCGGCTCGATCCTCATCGGCACCATCATTGACGAACTTGAGCGCCGAGACTTGAAGCGCGGTCTGGTGACGATGTGCGCCGCTGGCGGCATGGCGCCGGCGATTATTGTCGAACGGATGAATTAAGAGGCGTAGCCAGCCGCTTTGCCGCCAGCGCCTTCATCGGCGCTGGCGAGCGCGGCTTCGAGGTCAGCCAGATATTCGTGCGCCACCTCGTTGTGCTTGGGCGACAGCATCAGGTGCAAAGCGGGCGGGTCGAGCAAGGTCGCGGTGAACCAGCCGCGCTTATACATCTGCACATAGATGTTCATCACGTTCACGCTGTCATGGGTGAAGGCGATGATGCCCAGCTGGGGTTTGCCGAGCACGCGGAAGCCGAGCTTCTTGACGCCCGCTTCGATCTTTTCGCGCGCGTCGGTGACGAGCTTTTGCTTGGCGCGATAGCCGTCGACGCCGAGATATTGCATCACAGCCCAAGCTGAAGAGATGGCGCCGCCGGGTCGCGTGCCGGCGAGCGTTGGCGTGATCATGCGGCCGAGCGGCCAGGGGCCGGCGTCGAAGCCCATATAATCGTGCAACTCTTTGCTGCGGAAGAAGACGGTGGAGGCGCCTTTGCTGGCGTAGCCGTATTTGTGCAGATCGCCGGATATCGAGAGCACGCCGGGGAGTGCGAAATCGAACGGCGCGAGCTCTGCGCCGTTCATGCGCACGAAGGGCGCGAGATAGCCGCCGACACAGGCGTCGACGTGCAGCCAGACTTTCTTACGCAACGCGACTTCGCTCAAAGCTTCGATCGGATCGAGCAGGCCGAATGGAAAGCAGGGCGCAGAGCCAACGATCATCAATGTATTGGCGTCGATCGCCGCTTCCATCGCTTCGACGTCGGCGAGGAGGTCTCGTACGGGGATGCGGCGGATTTCGATGTCCATCACCATGCCGGCCTTGTCGAACGCGGGGTGTGCGGTCGAAGGCACGATGACGTTGAGGCCGGTTGTGGCGCCGCGTTTCGCCCGGGCGTGGTCGCGCGCGGTTTTGACGGCCATGAAGATGGATTCCGTGCCGCCGCTGGTCATGCCGCCGGCGGCCCCTTCAGGGGCGTTGAGCAATTTGAGGCCGGTGGCGACGATCTGGCGTTCCATCTCGGCAAGGCTCGGGAAGGCGGCGGGGCCTAAGCCGTTCTCCGACGAGAACATCGTGTAGCCAGCCTTCTGCACCTGCTCCAGTTCGGGGCCTGCGTTAAAAATGTAGAGGCCGGTGCGGCCGTCACGCCATTTCACGTCGCCAGCGGCCATCGCGCGCATACGCGGCTCGATCTCGCTCCAGGGGGCGCCGTGGTCCGGCAGGGCCGTCTTGTTCATCGCGAATTCCTCGTGTTTGGCGGACGGAAGCACGGCCTAGGCCGTTTTGGCTAGGGTGTGACGCACGACACATCGGCAGGGGGCGGGCATCGGTAGGTTCAAGTCATGGCCAGGGCGGGAAACGCCGGGCCTGAGGAGGAAGACCCGATGACGCCCGCGATCACCGAAATGGCCCACGACGCGCGCAACACGCTGCAATCGGCGATGGTCTTCGCGCTCTGCATCGGCGCTTCCATGATTTTGCCGCTCACGCTCGCGATCATCGGCTTCCAAGCGCTCTAATCCGCAATAAGGTAGTCCGAGCCGCCACCGGGCGGCAGGGCGGGAGCGGGCAGATGCCGGGACCAATCAGAACAGCCATCGTCGGTTTCTTCCTCACCACGATTATGTTTGCGATCCCCGCAGCAGCCCAACCCCGCCTTTTTGCAGACGAGACGGAAATTCAGCTTCTTATCGATGCGCCGCTCGCCGATCTGCTCCGCGCAGCGCCGCGGAGTACCGATCCGTTTTCCGCTGGCGTGACTTGGAGCGGCGAAGGCGGCGACGACACCCGCTACGCCATTCAACTCTCGCCGCGGGGCCTGTCCCGGCGCACACGCGGCATCTGTACTTTTCCCCCGCTTCGGCTCGATTTCGACCAGAGCGCGATGCGCGGCACCGTCTGGCGCGGGCAGAACAAGCTGAAGCTGGTGACGCGCTGCCGCAGCGGGGCGCGCTATGACGAGCTCATTGCGCTCGAAATGACAGCTTATCGGATGTTCAACGTGATCACGCCGATGAGTTTTCGCGTGCGACCGGCGCGGGTGACATATCGCGATGTGAACGGGCGCCGGCGGGAGGATGTCCAGTTCAACTTTCTGATTGAGGACGTGACCGACATGGCCCGGCGCAATGATCGACGCGCGCTGGAAGTGATGCCTGAGGATGTGCGTTCGGATCAGCTAGACCCCCGTGCAGCCTCTTTGGTGACCATGTTTCAGTACATGATCGGCAACCTCGATTGGGACATGACGAGCGGCGTGCCGGGCGAGGAATGCTGTCACAATGGCGCGCTGATGGCGGCAAACGCCAATGCACGCTCAGAGATCGTGCCGGTGCCCTATGATTTCGACATGACGGGTTTTGTCGACCCACCCTACGCCTTGTTGCCAGCGGAGGTGAATATCTCAAGCCTGCGCCAACGCGTGTACCGCGGACTTTGCCGCCACAATGATCAGGTCCCGGCCGCCATCGCGCATTTCCAAGCGCGCCGCGAGGCGATCTTGGCGGTGATCGACGGCGAGACCCGCCTCAGCGCGGGGCGCCGACGTGCGGCACGCGCCTACATAGAAGGCTTTTTTGAGCTGATCGATGATCCGGCGCGCGTGGAGAATGCGATCACCCGGCGCTGCCGCGGTTAGGGCGCTGACGCGGGCTGAGGCGCCGCGCGGCACTGATTGGCGGTGCTGCGCAGCGGCGACTGCTCCGGTTCAAGAGCGAGGATAGCGTCAAGGTAGGCGCATGTTTCGGCTTGGTTGCTGACGTTCAAGGGCACGCGATGGCCGCGATGAATGGTGGTGAGCATGCCGTTCTCGATGATCAGGAAGGCGTGCGGGTCCGCGTAGTTGGCGCGCCGCGCAATGTCGGTGATGATGACCCGTCCGCCGAAGCGAGGTAGAATGGTCGCTGCGCGCTTTGTGTGGCCGACAATGATGCGCGAGACGCCGTGGCGCGCGAGCAACGCGGCAAGGTGCGGCTCCTCGGCCGCCTCTTCGTTCAGTGACAAGCCACGATACCAGAGCGGGCCATCTTGCGCGGTGAGAATGTCGGCGAAAGCTGGATCGGGCTGGCCATTCAGGGCGCCGCGCACGGCGTCGTTCATGGCGTCGCGTTCGGCGGGCAAATAGGTCGGGCCAATGCCCGCGTGCAGGAAGAGTATGTCGTTGATGCGGATCACGCTGTTGTGGCTGGCGATCCAACGGCCGTAACGACCAGTCGGCGCCCAGGCCTGGCGGTGTTCGACGTAGCCGAGCGGATGCTCGGCCTCCCATTGCGCGCGGAAGGCCGCGTCGAAGGTGGGCACGCCGGTCGGCGGCGGGTTGGCGCGCAGCCAGTCTTGCGTCTGGCGGTAATAGGCATCGCGCAGCCGGCTAGAGTTGCGGTCCGCGAAGGCAGCGTACTCGCCAGGATGCACATAGCGTAAATCGCCTTCCACATTCATGGCTTCATGATTGCCGATGAGCGCATGCACTTGGCCGCCAGCGCGCTCAGCCTGCGGCTCCAAGCGCATCAGGTGATCCATCACCATGCGGCTGTTTGGGCCGCGATCGGGAATATCGCCCAATTGCACAAGGTGGGCGCGCCCGCCCGTCCAATCGCCGCGCGCATCGATCAGCCCCGCGGTGCGGAGCATGTCTGTAAATTTCTCGTAGTCGCCTTCCAGGTCGCCGATGACGACGATGCGCTCGACGCCGGTCCAACTGGATTCCGCTCGCGCCAGTCCGGGCGCCGCGAGCAGCGTCAGTGCGAGCAGAAGAGCCGATAGGAAACGAGCGTAATAGGTCATGGGGTTCGAGAATAGCGGCTCAACAGCGCGCGCGCATCTCCGGCTTCATCGGCGACGGCCAAGGCGCCGTCAGCCAACACCGCTACGCCCTCGGCCTGAATGTGGGCTGAACCGAGCGCGCGGGCGGAGAGCACCGCACCCTCGGGCGAGAGTTCGACCAGGGCGGCGTCGAAGGCTGAAAGAAGCAATAAGCGACCGGTCGAGGGGTCAATGTCGAGGGAGGATGGGCGGAAACGCCTGACTCCGGCGCGCGCAGCGATATCTGCTTCAGGCAGCGTGCGCCAAAGCTGCGCTATTTCGCCGGGGCGCCAAGAATAGAGCGCGATGGTGTTGCGCATGTCACGCGCCGCGTTGCGTTTGCAGGCGAGGATCAGGCGTTCGGTCGAGACGTAGGCGAGGCCTTCGATTTCGCATGTATCTGCGAGGCCAGTATCGAGTGTCTCGTAAGCGACCGCTGCGCCATCCGCGCCTTCACGAAAGCGGCGTACTTGGCCTTCCGCCGTGGTGATCCAGAACTCCCCTTCCGGGCTGATGGCGACGCCTTCGAAATCGCCCGCGATTGGCGGGGCGCCAAGCGCGAAGCTTTTCACGATCGCGCCGCGGGTGAGGTCGATCTGGTAGATTACGGCGCGCTCGTCGTCATGTGCGAAGAGGCGGCCGTCGGGTGTGACAGCTAGACCAGAAATTTCGCGGAGTTGATTTGGCAAACGCCAAACGAGATCGGGCGCCGCGGCGAAGAGCGAGCCGGGTGGAGGCGCGCTGGTTTGCGCATTCGCTGGCGTCTGTGAAGCTTGCCCGCACGCGCCGACGGCCAACAGGGCGGCGATCAGCGCCCGCTTAATCGTCGTCATCATCATTGTCTTCGCGCCGCTTTCTAGCGTCATCGCGCTTCTTGAGTTCCTGCTCGCCCGACATCCATTCGCGCGAGAACATCTGCTTGCCAGTGGTCTCGGCGCCGAACTCGGTCGCCCAAAGGCCAAGCACCGTGTAATTGAAGAAGATCGAGATTATGGCAGCGACCTCGACGGCGTTGATGCCGCAAGCAACGCCAACCGCGATCGATGTGAACAAATAGGTGGTTTCGGCGCTGTCCTTCAGCGTGTGGCGGAAGCGTACGCCGGCAACAATGCCGGCCAAACTGAACGCGAGCGCCAGACTATTGTGGACGACGTGGACGATGCCGGTGATCACCATCGGCAAGACGAGGATGGTTTGGATGAAGGATTGGCTGACGTCCTTGCGCTTGCGTGCGCCCATGCAGATCCAAGTGACGGGCAGCATGAGGATGAAGGACGAGACGATAGCCAGCGCGAGCTTGATACCGTCCGCGAGAGTCGACGCCGCCGGCGGCGGCGCCTGCGCCGGCGTGACGTGTTCGAAGGCGGTCTGCCCCACGGCGCCGAAACTTGCGGCGCCGCCGACCGGCAGCAATTCCATTAGCGAAGGTTGCAGGATCAGCATCAACGCGACCGCGCCAGCGACGACGAGGTAATAAGCGGTGATGTAAAGATAGGGCTTCAGCAGCTTCGGCAGGCCGGGTGGCGCGGAAGCGGGCGCGGACGGCGCAGATTTTGCTGGTTCAACCGTGTCCGTCATTGCTCCCGCCGACTCCTTGGTCGGCGGGAGATTAGCGGTCAGGCGGCCTCAGGTCTGCCCCTTTCGCCTCAGGCGGCTTGGAGGGTCTCGAGGGCGCAACGGTCACGGACGACGACGTGCCGTGAGCTAGGCAGATCAATGGTGTGGTCACGCTCCATCTGGGTGAAGGCGCGCGAGACGGTTTCGATCGTGAGCGCGAGATAGTCAGCGATGTCAGCGCGGGACATGGGCAGGTCAATCTCGGGGCGCTGGGCGAAGCGGTCGGCCAGCTGCAGCAGGAAGGCGGCGACCCGCTCGCCGGCACCCTTGCGGCCAAGCACGAGGGCATGCTCCTGCGCGCTAGACAATTCCTTCGACATAAGGCGCAGCAGCGCCTGTGCAGCGCTGACATCCTGCGCCGCGGCTTGGTCGATTAGCGAACGGCGGATCATCGAGACTTCCGCATCGCCAACCGCCTCGGCCGAAAGCGCGTGCGCCGCGCCGGGTTCTAGGCCGAACACATCCCCCGGCAGGTGAAACGCCATGATCTGGCGGCGACCGTCGGCGCTGAAGCGGATGGTGCGCACGGCGCCCGAAACCACCCGATAGATGTACTCAGCTTTTTCGCCTTCGCCGAAAATCTCCTCGTTGCGCTGGAAGCGCATGCGCGTGCCTTGCAGCACCACGCCGGGGCCGAGGGCGATGCCGTCGGAAACTTGCGCGTGCAACGCGCCGCCTGTCGTTTCGATACCGAGATCACGCATGGGTCCGTCCTCCTGAGCGAAGGGCTACGCGCTTCGCGGGCCCGGCAAAATTCGGGGCGAGCGCTTAAGGGAAAACCCGTAGGACGAAGGGAATACCGTTTCGCGCCTTGGCCAAGGCCGATGCGCTGGGTAAGCAAGCGCATGCGATTGAGCGGCGTTTTCAGGAGTTTGGGGGAAGCGTTGCGGACGCGGCGGCGCTGGGCGGTGTACGGCGCCGTAGCGGTGCTGGCTTCCGCGGCGGCGCTGTTGACTACGGCGCTGCGTGCGCTCGCGCCTGACGCAAGCGGCTTTTTGCTGTTGGCCTTAGTGGTGTTCGCGAGCGCCTTGTTTGCCGGATTGTGGCCGGCGCTGTTCGCCACAGCGTTGGGGTATCTGCTCGGGGCATGGATCGAGGGGCACGCCGGCGGCGGCGCGCTGGTTTTCGTTGTGGTTGGCGCGGTGGTCAGTTTTGCGGGCGATTGGTATTTCCGCAACCGCATGCGCGGGGATCGAACCTCGCGCGTATTGGCGGAGCGTGAAGCGCACCTGCGCTCGATTTACGATACTGCCCCGGATGCGTTGGTCGTCATCGATGAGCGCGGCATCGTGCAATCCTTTAGCGCGGCGGCCGAACGCGTGTTCGGTTGGACGGCCTCGGAGGTGTTGGGCCGCAACGTAAAAATGCTCATGCCGCAACCCTATCGCGGTGATCACGATGGCTATATCGGGCATTATTTGAACACGGGCGAACGGCGCATTATTGGTATCGGCCGCATTGTCGTCGGCGAGCGCAAGGATGGCTCGACGTTTCCAATGGAATTGGCGGTGGGCGAAGTGCGATCGGAACGCGGTCGAGTCTTCACTGGGTTCGTTCGTGATCTCACCGAGCGGCAACGGACCGAGACGCGGCTGCAGGAATTACAGGCCGAACTTGTGCATATGTCGCGCCTTACGGCGATGGGCGAAATGGCGTCCGCGCTGGCGCACGAACTCAATCAGCCGCTCAGCGCCGTGAACAATTATATGAGCGGCGCGCGCCGTTTGCTGGAGCGCTCGCCGCATCCGGAGCCGCGCGTTCAGGAGGCTTTGGACAAGGCGTCCGAGCAAGCGCTTCGGGCGGGTGAGATCATCCGGCGCTTGCGCGATTTTCTGGCCCGCGGCGAAGGGGAACGGCAGGTGTTGTCGTTGCCGAAGCTCGTGCAGGAGGCTTGCGCGCTGGCGCTCGTCGGGGCCAAAGAGCATGGCGTGCGTGTCCGCTACGGTTTCGACCCGCGCGCCGACATGGTGATCGCCGACCGGGTGCCCATCCAGCAGGTTATCATCAATTTGGTTCGTAATGGTCTCGATGCGCTGCAGGATCAGCCGCGGCGCGAATTGTCGGTGTCCACCGCGCTGGCTGATGACGAGGGATTGGCGCTGGTCTGCGTCAGCGACACCGGTCCGGGTATCGATCCGAGCGCGGCGGCCAAATTGTTTCAGCCGTTCGTGACGACGAAGGCGACGGGCATGGGCGTTGGCCTTTCCATATCGCGCACGATCGTGGAGGCGCACGGGGGACGCATCTGGACCGAGGCCAACCCCGAGGGTGGCGCCATTTTCAAGTTCACTGTGCGCTTGGCGCGCGAGGAAGATGTCGAGCCGAAAGATGAGTGAAGCAGTCGTTCATATCGTGGATGACGACGCGGCGATGCGGGAGTCGGTGGCGTTCCTACTGGGAACGGAGAACATCGCGACGCGGGTCTATGACGGCGCCCATGCCCTGCTGGCGCGCGGCGTTGAGTTAGAGCCCGGCTGTGTCGTGACGGACATTCGTATGCCGGAGATGAATGGGTTGGAGCTCGTCGGCGAATTGAAGCGGCGCGGGGTGGCCCATCCTGTCATTGTGCTGACGGGCCATGCGGACGTGGCGCTGGCGGTGGAGGCGATGAAAGCAGGCGTGCTCGATTTCTTGGAGAAGCCATTCCAGGATGAGACCTTGCTCGACGCGGTGCGCGCGGCGCTGGCCAAGGGCGAGGGTGAAACAGGA
>NZ_DASVYD010000002.1:0-111451 GCF_036392335.1 Vitreimonas sp. | reverse complement strand
CGAGTCGCGTCCGACAACGATGACGTTGCCCTTGTACAGCTTGACACGCACCCAGCCGTTGACGACCTGCTGCGTGTGATCGATCAGCACCTGCAGCGCCTTGCGCTCGGGTGCCCACCAGTAGCCGTTGTAGACCAGACTGGCATAGCGGGGCATCAAGTCGTCCTTCAGGTGCGCGACTTCGCGGTCGAGGCAGACGGATTCGATCGCACGATGCGCCTTCAGCATGATCGTCCCGCCCGGCGTTTCATAGCAGCCTCGCGACTTCATGCCGACATAGCGGTTCTCGACCAGATCAAGGCCGCCAATACCGTGCTTGGCGCCGAGGCGATTGAGTTCGGTGAGCAGCTCGTGCGCCTTCATCGGCTTGCCATTGATGGCGACGAGATCGCCGCGCTCGAAATTGAGGGTGATGACCTCAGCTTGGTCGGGCGCCTCTTCCGGCGTGATGGTGCGGCGATCGCCGCGCTTGGAGACGATATCCGGCACTTCAACGTCCGGGTCCTCAAGCACGAGCCCTTCGGACGAGGTGTGCAGCAGGTTCGCGTCGATCGAGAACGGCGCTTCTTGTTCTTTGTTCTTAGCGATCTCGATGCCGTGCTTGCGCGCGTAATCGAGCAGCGCGGGGCGACCCTCGAATTCCCACTCGCGCCATGGCGCGATCACCTTCACGTCCGGCTTCAGCGCGTAATAGCTGACCTCGAAGCGGACCTGATCATTGCCCTTGCCGGTGGCGCCGTGGCTCACGGCGTCGGCGCCCACGAGGTTAGCGATCTCGATTTGGCGCTTGGCGATCAGCGGGCGCGCGATCGAGGTGCCGAGCAGGTATTGGCCTTCATAGAGCGTGTTGGCGCGGAACATCGGAAAGACGAAGTCGCGGACAAATTCCTCGCGCAGATCGTCGATGAAGATGTTCTCCGGCTTCACACCGGCTTTGATCGCCTTCGCGCGGGCGGGCTCCAGCTCCTCGCCCTGGCCGAGGTCAGCGGTAAAGGTGACGACCTCACAGCCATAGGTCTCCTGCAGCCATTTCAGGATGATGGAGGTGTCGAGGCCGCCCGAATAGGCGAGCACAACCTTGTTGACCTTGGACTGAGACATGACGCGCGTTCCCGCATTGAAAAGCGGGGCTTTCCTTTCACAAGCACGCGTTCAAATCAACGCGGCAGGCGTCACACCATCACCTGATTGCCCAACTCCACGGCCCGTCCGGACGGGATGTGGAAGAAGTCCGTCGCGTTGGTGGCGTTGCGGGCGAGGAAGATGAAGAGGTGATCCTGCCAGAGCGGCATGCCGCTCTTCTCGCTTGGCACGATGGTGCGACGGGAGAGGAAGAAGCTCGTCTTCATGATATCGAACTTCAGGCCGTGCTTGCGCGCTTCGGTGAGCGCTTTGACGACGTTCGGTGTTTCCATAAAGCCGAACGTGAGCTGGACGCGCTTTACGTCCGGCATAAAGTCCTCGATCTTCACGCGCTCACTCTCGGGTGCGCGCGGGGCGCCGAGCGTCCGCACCGTTAGGATGATGATCTGCTCGTGCAGCACCTGATTATGTTTTAGGTTGTGTAGCAGCGCCGCCGGCGCCACCTCCGGATCACCAGTCAAGAAAATCGCCGCGCCACGCACGCGGTGCGGCGGGTGGTGTGAGAGTGTCTCGAACAGTTTTGCGAGCGGTTCGTCGCGACGCACGGTCTCGGCCAGCAGGCGCGAACCGCGCACCCACGTCCACATAATCAGCACGAGTCCCATCGCCACCATCAAGGGTACGAAGCCGCCTGACCACACCTTCAGCATATTGGACGAAAAGAACGTCATTTCGATCAAGGCAAACGGCGCGCAGGCCACCGCCGCCAGCCATACGGGACGTTTCCAGAGCTTCCAGATCGCGAAGAAGATCAGCGCGGTCGACACCAGCATCTCACCCGACACGGCGATGCCATACGCTGAAGCCAGGCGGCTGGACGAACCAAACGCCAGCGCCAGGATGAGAACGCCCGCAAGCATCAGCCAATTGACTTGCGGCATATAAATCTGACCGGCCTGGGTCTCGGATGTCCGGCGAATTTCCATGCGCGGCAGGATGCCGAGCTGAATGGCCTGTTGCGTAATGGAGAAGGCGCCCGTTATCACCGCTTGGCTGGCGATAATCGTGGCCATCGTCGCCAGCAACACGACCGGCAGTCGCGCCCAATCGGGCGCCAGCATAAAGAAGAGATTATCGAGCGCCTGCGGATTCGAGAGCGCCAATGCCCCCTGCCCAAGATAATTGAGCGTGAGGCACGGCAGGATCACGAAAATCCAAGCACGGCTGATAGGCTTTCGGCCGAAATGGCCCATATCGGCGTAGAGGGCTTCCGCGCCGGTGACGGCTAAAAAAACCGCGCCGAGCACGACGAACGAAAGGCCCGCATGACTAACGAAAAACGCCAATGCCGGCGCGGGCGAAAGCGCTTCAATTATGCCGGGGTCATCGGCAATATGCAGAACACCGAGCGCCGCCATGGTTAGAAACCATACCAAGGTGATGGGGCCAAACAGGGCGCCGATTTTCGCTGTGCCGTGGCTCTGAACGAAGAACAACGCGATCAGTATGACGATACTGATCGGCAGTATCCACGGATTGATATAGGCCTCCACACCAGGCACGGCGCGCAAGCCCTCAACCGACGAGATGACGGAGATCGCAGGCGTAATCAGCGCGTCTGCATAGAAGAGAGAAGCGCCCAGCATCCCCGCCCCGAGCAGGAAAACACTCGGCTTCTCGAACGCCTTGCGCACCAGCGCCATGAGAGAGAGCGTCCCGCCCTCTCCCTTGTTATCAAGGCGCAGCAGCACGAACACCGATTTGATGGTGACGACGATGATGAGCGCCCAGAAGATCAGCGACACGATGCCTATCACTTCTGCGCGCGTCGGCAGTGTCGCATAATCGTTGGTGACGATGCGCAGGCACTCGCGCAACGCGTAGAGCGGGCTGGTGCCGATGTCGCCATAGACGACGCCGATCGAGCCGATGAGGAGCGCCCAGAATCCGGTATGCGCAGCGTGGCCGTGGCCGCCGCTTTCTGCATTTCTTTCCGGCTTGGGCGCGTCGGCGGACGCCTGCGCCATGTCGTGTTCCCCTTCGGGCGGACAATGCGGCCCGATCCCGGGGCGCGCGTTTACGCCTTTTCACCTAGAGGGGCAAATCATTGCGACCAGGGGGCTTGTGGTTTGGTTAGCGGGACGGCTTTTCCGTTGCCGAGGCGTCCAGCGTTCATCCTTGTCAAAAATCCGAGACGATGCCTTTGCGCTCCCAGTCGCCATAACGGGTCGGTTCCGGGCCGCTAGGGCCGCCAATCTCCTTGGCGAGCTTTTCGGCCTCGCGGCGACGCTCCGCTGCCTCCGCGAGCGCGCGCTGGGCCTCCGGTGTTAGCACCTTGGGCTCCTTTGCGGGCTCCGCAGCGTCCGGTTTCGCATCGTCCATATTGAACCTCACCTGTACGCACTCGATATCATCGCTCGTACGTGAGGAGAAAGATGAACCATCTCAAGACCTACATCCTGCTGGCCGCGATGACGGCGCTGTTTGGCGGCGTCGGTTATCTGGTCGGCGGAACCGGCGGCATGCTGATCGCTCTGGTTGTCGCAGCCGCGATGAACGCGTTCGCGTACTGGAATGCCGACAAGATGGTACTGCGCCATTTCCGCGCGCAGCCGGTGGCGCCGGGCCACCCCGATCCTCGGGTGCGCGCCTATTACGAGGACACGCTGGCGCTCGCGCAGCGGGCTGATATACCGCCGCCAAAGATATACATTATCGACAACCCGCAACCCAATGCGTTCGCGACCGGTCGCGATCCCCAGAATGCCGCCGTGGCCGCGACGAGCGGCTTGCTTGGGCTTTTGTCGCGCGACGAAATTCGCGGCGTGATGGCGCACGAACTCGCGCACGTGAAAAACCGCGACACGCTGACGATGACCGTGACGGCGACGATTGCGGGCGCGGTGGCGATGCTGGCCAATTTCGCGCTCTTCTTCGGCGATCGCGACCGCAATCCGTTGGTCGGTTTGGCGATTATGTTCCTGGCGCCGATCGCGGCGTCGTTGGTGCAGATGGCGATCAGCCGCGCGCGCGAGTACGAAGCCGACCGCATTGGCGCGGAGATTGGCGGCGAACCAGAAGCGTTGGCGCGGGCGTTGGAGAAGATCGAAGCTTACGCACGCCAGCGCGTGAACATGGACGCCGAGCGCAACCCGGCGATGGCGCACCTCTTCATCATCAACCCACTCTCGGGTCGGGGCGCGGACAATTTGTTCTCCACTCACCCCAATACGAGGAACCGCATCGCCCAACTGAGCGAGATCGCGCGCCGTTTCGGTCGACCAACGATGAGCGCCCAGCAAGCCTCTGATACCGGCCCTTGGGGCGCGCGTAGCGGGCGTCCGAAGGGGCCTTGGGGTTAAAGCGCGGCAAGTTCGCCGACTGCCTTCCTTACGTCTTGATTTTGTAAGTAATTTGGCCTGGCCGCAGAACGCAGGCCGGGCCTTATGGTTAATGATGCGCTAACCGTCGTCGCGCGAGCATTGCTGAAGCTCGCGATGCGCCTTTTTCCCGTCCTTCCAGCCGCCTTGGCCGCGGTGATCGGCTTCGCCGCCGACGCCCCGCCCGCATGGGCGGATTCGCCCGTCATCATGGAAGGCGCCGACGAGGAAACGCGCGAAGCGATCCTCAATCTGCTGCCCGATCGCGAGACGCCGACGAGTCTATTCGAAGCCGAACGCATCGCAGAGGAAGCCGCATCGCGCGCGCGCGCGTGGTTGCGCTCCGAGGGCTATTACGCAGCGATCGTGACACCGGAAGCGAACGAAGAGCCCGTGTCAGCGCGACTGGTGATCGCGCCCGGTCCCCGCTTTCGCTTCGAGGCGCCGCAAATCACCTTTATCGGCGCATCGCCGGATCAAGCCAGCGCGGAGGCCGCGCGGACTGCGCTGGAGCCCGTGCAGGCGGGCGAGGCGGCGCGCGCTGAAGCGGTGCTGCTGGCCGAAAGCAGCGCGCTCGCGGCGTTGCAGAACGCCGGCTATGCGGACGCCAACTCGGGCGAACGGCGTGTGGTGGTGGATCATGCCACCGCACGCGTCTCCACGGACTTCCGCTTCAACGCCGGCAGCGTGGCGCGGTTGGGCGCGGTTCGAGCGGAGCCTGCGGACGTCTTTCGCCCGGGATTCATCAGCGACCTGCAGAATTGGGACGACGGCGAAGCGTACACGCCAGACGCGCTGCAGCGCTTGCGCCGAGATCTGAGTGCGACCGGCGCGGTGTCTCGTGTGACAACGCGCCTCGATGCCCCGAACGCAGATGGCGTCAGGGATGTGATTATCGAGCTAGAGCCCGCGAAACGTAACGCGTACGAGCTTGGAGTCGGCTACTCGACGACCGAGGGCGTCGGCGTGCAAGCTGCTTGGACGCGCCGCAACTTCACGGGACGCGCCGATGCGCTGACTGTCGAAGGCACGCTGGCCGAACTCACCCAAGGAGTAAGCGTTGAACTTGCGCGGCCACACGCGGCGGGATTAGGCCACACAGTCACTTTCGGCGCGACAGCGGAGCGCGAAGCGCTGGAGGCTTACACGCGCCAGGGCGTGGCGCTCTACGGTTCGGTGGATGCCTCGACGAGGCTGCGGCTTGGGCTGAGCTACGGCGTTCAACTTGCCGCCGACCAATATGATGATCTGCAGGGCAGCATCCGCGACGCAGTCGTGCTGTCGGGCTTCGCGAATGTGCGGAATGATTCAACCGGCTACACGCTCGATCCGCGCGATGGCTCGTTGGTGGAATTGCGCGTCGAGCCTTCGGTGTCGACGGGCGACGAAACACTGGGCTTCGTGCGCGGCACCGCCGAAGGGCGCATCTATGAATCGTTCGGCCGCGAGGACAGCATCACGCTCGCCGCGCGCATCAAGGCGGGCTGGCTCGAAGCGGTGTCTGGTGATGTGAACGACGTGCCGCCGGATCGGCGCTTCTACGCGGGCGGCGGCGGATCCGTGCGCGGCTACGAATACAACTCCATCTATCCCGCCGAGCGCGATTTGCTCGGCCTGACGCCCGGCGGTCAGGGTTTGCTCGAAGGTTCACTCGAAGTGCGTTGGCGCCTGACCGAGCGCTGGGGCGTGGCCGCCTTCCTGGATGGCGGCGCGGCGTTTGACGATTGGGGTGAAGCGACCGATTTGAGCTACGGCGCCGGTTTTGGCGTGCGCTACGATTTGGGCTTCGCACCCTTGCGCGCCGACATCGCCTTCCCGCTGGACGGCGACGAATCGGATGCGGATTTCGCGCTCTATATCAGCCTCGGGCAGGCGTTCTGATGAGCGATGCGCCCGAGACTCCGAAGCGGAAACGGCGACGCTGGTGGGCGTATGCGGCGGGCGGCGTTGCCGTCGGCGCGGGCTTGGCGACAGCGATTGGGCCGGGCGCCGCCTGGATCGTGGACCAGCTTGCCGACGGACAGCGCGTCTGGCGGCTGGGACGTATCGAGGTGCACGAAGTTCGCGGCGGCTGGCTGGGTGATCTGCGCGCCGGGCGCGTCACTCTCGAGGACGAGGAAGGCGTCTGGATCGAAGCCCGCGATGTCGCGCTCGGCTGGCGGCCGCAAGACATTGCGTTTGGCGCGGTGCGGCTCGACGTGGCGCGCGCGCGAAGCATCACAATCTTCCGCCAGCCCGCTTTGTTGGAGAAGCGTCCATCAAGTGGAGCGAGCTTCGACGTGCGTATTGGCGCGTTGGAGGTCGAAACGCTTGCGCTGGAAGAGGCGGTTCTTGGCGAGCCGGCGACGTTCTCCGTCGATCTCGCCCTGGACTACCGCGATCGCTCGCTGGAGGGCCTTGATCTCAATCTCCGCCGCACGGATTCCGATGCCGATCACCTCGCGGCCGTCTACCGACCTGACATCGAATACGCGTTGCGCTTGGATGCGCGCGGAGACGCTGGCGGTGTTTTTGCCCGCGCCTTGGGCGTGCCGGAGCAAAGCGTGCGCGCTCAGGCCCGGAGCGAAGGCGATGCACAGACAGGCGCCGCCACATTCGCCGCACGGATTGGCGAAACGTCTCTGCTCGAGGGGGCGGCGCGATGGACGCCTATGGAATGGACACTCGAGGCGCGCGGACGTCTTGATCTACTGCCCAGCTTCCAGGCCCTCGCCGCGCGGATTGGCGACGCCGCCTCGCTTCAAGCATCTGGGGCGCGCCTGGGCGAATTCACCCTACGCGCGGAAACCAATTTTCTGGCGCTGGATCTCCAAGGCGAACTCGACGCCGAGCGCCAGCTTGTGGGCCCGGCGCGTCTCGTCGCGACGAGCAATCGCGTCTCCGACATCGCGCGCGAATCCCCCTTTGAGCTCGGCGCGGCGCGCCTTGAGGGCGAGTTAAGACGCGCACGCGGCGCCACCGCCATTCAAGGGACGCTGGACGCGGAAAGCGTGAACGCGTTCGGACAGAGTACCCCCCTACGCGGGCCGGTGGAAATGTCGCTTTCGCCAGAGCTCTTCCAGCTGGAGGCCGACCTCCGCGCGCCCGCGCGGACGGCGCCGATTTTCACGCGCGCGCGGCTTCGCACGGAGATGTCCTTCGATCGCAGGCGCGGGCGCTTTGAATTGTCGCGCGCGCAATTGACCAGCGACGCCCTGGACATGCAGGCGCAAGGCTGGACCAACCGCAGCGACGGCGAGTTTGCTGGCGAGTGGCGAGTGAACACGCTGGCTGCATTCTCGCGTAACATGCAGGGACAGATTGGCGGCCGTTGGCGGGCGTTCGCCGAGAACGTCGCCCCCGCGCGGAGCTGGACCGTCACCATTCAAGGCGCAGGTGAACGCGTCGGCGGCGCACCCCAGATCGTGCCGCAATTGCTCGGCTCATCGCCGCGCCTCGACGCGCGACTGCGCGCCGAGAATGGCGGCCTCACCGTTTCGCATGCACGCATTGACGGCGCGAAGCTGCGCGCGGCCGCGACCGGACGCGTTGTCAGAGGACAAGCGGACTTGGCGCTGGAAGCAAGCGCGCGCGGACCGCTTGATCTGGGCGGCGCAGAGATCGCCGGTGTGATCGACGCCACAGGCCGCCTCACCGGCCGCATCGCGCAGCCGACTCTGACCGCCAATGCGAGCATGTCGAGTTTCAGCGCCGGCGGCGTCGTGATTGAACAGCCCACCCTTACCCTGACGCTGGCCCCCGGCGCCGACGGCTACACCGGCCGCGCTCAAGTGCAGGGCGCGACGTCCGGGCAGCCTGTCAGCGCCAGTTCGAACGTCGCCCTCGTCCGCGGCGCTGTTGCGTTGGACAATCTCGATGCTCAGGTCGCGGCGATGCGGGCGCAAGGTTCGGCCATGTTCGGCAGCGAAGGGGTCAGCGCCGAACTGGCCGTCAATGGGCTCATCGACGGGCTCGTGCCTGGTGTGACAGGCCGCATGTTGGGCGATCTTTCGCTGACGCCGGAGACGTTGATCCTCGACGCGCAGATCGCCGACGCACGCATGGGCGAGTTGCGTGTGCGCGCGGCGAACCTTCGCGCCGAGGGGCCGTTTAACGCGATTGCCGCGCGCTTTGACATGCGTGGACGCTTGCGACAGGCGCCGCTCGCCTTCGCAGGCGGCGCGGCGCTTGATCTCGACGGCGAAAACACGCTGCGCGTCGAGGGGCGCGGCACGCTCGCGGACGCCGAAATATTCACGCGGGCGCCCATCCAAGCCGCCTGGCGCAACGGTCGCATGGACGCGTCAATGAATGTCGCGATCGGCGACGGTGTCGTACAAGCGCAATGGGAGGAACGCGGGCGCGCCCTGTCCGGCACGGCGCAGATTGAGGACGCGCCGTTGATGCCGTTGGCGCAAATCTGGGGTGAGCGCGCCGAGGGTCGCATCGATGGACGCGTTACCCTCGCCAACCGAGGCGGCGGCCTGAGCGGGGCCGCCGATGTGCGGCTCGACGATGCGCGCTTTGCTGGACGACAACGTGGTCGCCTGGACATGCACATCGTCGCCGACCTCGATCCGAGCCGCTTGCGCGCCAACGTGAACGCCACGTCCACAGAAGGTCTCGTCGCGCGGTTTGAAGCGGACGCGCCGGTAGAGACGAGTGCTGCGCCGATCCGCATTGCGCTCGCCCGCGAACGGCGCGGACGCGCGGAATGGTCGGTGCGGGGACCTGCTGAGAGTCTCTGGGCCGCTGCGCGACTGCCCGACCAGTCGCTGCAGGGTCAACTCGACGGAGAAGGCGAAATCGCGTTTGGCGCTGGCTATCTTTCTGGCGATGGCCACATCGAGATTGTCGATGGCCGTTTCGAAGACAAGCTCACCGGCATCAGACTCGTCGACCTCGATGCGCGCATAGCGCTCGACGATCGCGGCGTGACGATCGAAAATTTCGCGGCAGCGGGTCCGCGCGGCGGGCGACTCACAGCGACGGGCGGCAGCGCCAACCAACGCGAAGGGCGCATCGCGGTGAACGTACAGGATCTGCGCGTCGCCGATCGGCCCGATGCGCGCGCGGTGGCGAGTGGCGAATTGGAGCTGGTGTGGGAAGGGCTGCACTCCTCGCTGACCGGCGCCCTCAATATCAGCTCGGCTGAACTCGATATCGCATCCAGCCCCGATGCGGGCATCCCGACGATCGACGTCGTGGAGATCAATCGGCCCGACGAAGAGGATTACGGCGAGATTGAAATCGCGCCGCGCCGCAACGGGGCAACGACGCTCGACGTGCGCGTGACTGCGCCTGGGCGCGTGTTTACACGTGGACGTGGGGTCGATGCGGAATGGGCGCTCGATCTCAGGCTGGCCGGCACGTCGCGCAATCCGCTCGTCTACGGCGAAGCGCGCACCGTGCGCGGCACCCTCGCCCTCTCCGGCCAGCCGTTCGAAATCGAGGACGACTCACGGATAACCTTCAACGGCGATCCGCTCGACGCGGAGATCAATCTGCGCGCGACGCGCGACACAGCCGACCTCACCGCTTACGCGCACCTCACGGGCACGGCGCGTGATCCAGAAGTGTCCTTCACCAGCGACCCTGGACTGCCAGAGGATGAAATCCTGCCGCAAGTGCTGTTCGGCCGTTCGGTCGAGGATCTCTCGGCGCTGGAAGCGGCGCAGCTCGCCGCGAGCCTCGCGGCTCTTTCGGGCAACGCGTCGCTTGACTTGGTTGACGCCGCACGCGCGGCGGCCGGGCTCGACCGGTTCAATGTGCGCCAGGACGAAGACGGCGGCTTCCTCGTCGCCGGCGGCGTTTACCTTACGCGGGACGTCTACATCGAAGTCGCACGCACCGGGCTCGGCGAAGCGCAATCGACCGTCGAATGGACGATCCGCCCGCGCCTGGTGCTCATCACGAGCTTCCTCAGCAGCGGCGACCAGCGCGTTTCGCTGCGTTGGCGGCGCGAGAGTGATTGAGAAAATGGGCAGCGGGCGGTAGGCAATGGGCGATTGGGGCGCCAGATACCCTATTGCCCATTACCCCTGTCATTGCCTCCTCATGAAATTCCTGGATCAGACCAAAATCTACGTGCGCTCCGGCAACGGCGGCGCCGGCGCGGTTTCCTTCCGGCGCGAGAAATTCATCGAGTATGGCGGCCCGGATGGCGGCGACGGCGGCCGCGGCGGCGACGTGTGGATCGAGAGCGCGGACGGCCTCAACACACTGATCGATTATCGCTACCAGCAGCACTTCAAAGCCGCCACCGGCGGACACGGCATGGGCAAGAGCCGCCACGGCGCCGACGGCCAATCCATCACCCTGAAAGTGCCGACCGGCACGCAGGTTCTTGAGGAAGATAAAGAGACGGTGATCGCCGATCTCGACAAGCCGGGCATGCGTATCCTGATCGCCAAGGGCGGCAATGGCGGCTTCGGCAACGAATATTTCAAGTCGTCGACCAACCGTGCGCCCTACCACGCCAATCCCGGTCAAGAAGGTGAAGAGCGAACCCTCTGGTTGCGGCTGAAGCTCATCGCGGATGCAGGACTTGTAGGATTGCCGAACGCCGGCAAGTCCACATTCTTGCGCGCCGTGAGCTCCGCGACACCGAAAGTGGCGGATTATCCCTTCACAACTTTGCACCCGCATTTGGGCGTGGTGACAGTGAGCGACAGCGAACGCTTCATCATGGCGGACTTGCCCGGCCTGATCGAAGGCGCGGCGGAAGGCACAGGCCTTGGCACCCGCTTCTTGGGTCATGTCGAACGCTGCGTGGCGCTCGTACATCTGATCGACGCGACAGCGGACAGCGCGACGGAAGCATACCGCACCGTGCGCCACGAGATTGAGGCGTATGGGGCGGGTCTGGCCGAAAAGCCTGAGATCGTCGCGCTCAACAAGATCGACGCACTCACACCGGCGGAAGCGAACCGCAAACGCGCGGCGCTGTCGCGCGCGATCGGCAAAGAGGTGCGCTTAGTGTCTGGCGTGGCCGGAACCGGCGTCCGTGAACTGGTGAACGATATCGCCGCGATGCTGCGTGCGCGTCGTGCGGATGAGATTCGGCAAGAAGAAGAGCAAAGCTCTCCCGCTGGCGAGTGGACGCCGTGAGCACGCCGCTCAGCAACGCGAAGCGCATCGTCATCAAGATTGGTTCCGCGCTCTTGGTCGATGGCGCGACAGGGCAACCGGCGCGCGCTTGGCTCGCCGCGCTGGCGGACGACGTCGCCGAAGCGCGCAAAGCCGGCCAGGGCGTGCTGATCGTTTCGTCAGGCGCGATTGCCTTGGGGCGGCGCGTACTGGGATTGAACAAAAGCGCACGGCTTGAAGAGAAGCAGGCGGCGGCGGCGGCGGGCCAGGCGCGTTTGATGGGCGCATATGAAGAAGCCTTTGCACGCCATGGTATCCCAGTGGCGCAAGCCCTGCTCACACCGGACGACACAGAGCGGCGACGGCGCTGGCTTAATGCGCGCGCGACGTTGGATACGCTGCTCGATCTGGGCGCCGTGCCGATCGTGAACGAAAACGACACAGTGGCGACAGCGGAAATCCGTTATGGCGACAATGATCGCTTGGCGGCGCGCGCGGCGCAGATGGTGTCGGCGGATGCGCTCGTGTTGTTGTCGGATATCGACGGATTGTATGAGCGCGATCCACGTAGCGATCCGAGCGCATCTTTCGTGCCGCAGGTGACGGAGATCACGCCCACCATCGAAGCAATGGCCGGCGGCGTGAACGAGACGGCGGGGGTAGGTTCCGGCGGCATGCGCACCAAGATCGAAGCGGCGAAGATCGCGACGGCCGCGGGCTGCGCCGTGGCGATCACCAAAGGCGCCGAATTCAATCCGCTGTCGCGACTGCAGGCGGGCGCGCGCGCGACCTGGTTCTTGCCGCATGCGACGCCGCGCGCCGCCTACAAGGCTTGGATTGCTGGGCGGCTTGATCCACAGGGCACATTGGTGGTCGACGCAGGCGCCGTGGCGGCGCTGCGCGCGGGCAAGAGCTTGTTGCCGGCGGGTGTCACGGAGGTGCGCGGCGCATTCGAGAAGGGCGACGCGGTGCGGATCACCGGGCCCGACGGCGTCGAGATCGGTCGCGGATTGGCGCGATATGACGCCAGCGATGCGGCGCGCATCAAAGGGCTGAAAAGCGCGGCGATCATAGAAACGTTGGGTTATGAGGCGGGCGCGGCGCTGGTGCATGCGGACGATCTGGTCGTAAGATGAGCGCCATGAGCACGCTTGAGACTCAGATGCTGGAGCTCGGCCAACGCGCGCGCGCTGCGGGTCGTGCTGTGCGCGACGCTGATGGCGCAACGCGGACCGCGGCGCTGGAAGCGATGGCGCGGCGGCTGCGCGACGCGGCGCCAGAAATCTTGCGCGCCAATGCCGAAGACGTGGAGCGCGGTCGCGCTAATGGCTTGGCCGAGAGCTTCATCGATCGCCTCGCGCTGGATGAGACGCGGCTTGAAGGCGTGGCCAAAGGCGTGGATGTCGTGGCCGCACTGCCCGACCCCGTCGGCGCCACGCTCGCGGAATGGACGCGGCCGAACGGCCTGCGCATCGCTCGAGTGCGGACGCCGATTGGCGTGATCGGCATGATCTTCGAGAGCCGGCCCAACGTGGCGGCGGACGCTGCGGCTTTGGCGCTGCGTGCGGGCAATACGATTATCCTGCGTGGCGGCTCGGACAGCGCGGCGTCCGTTGCAGCGATTGGCGAGGCGTTGCGCGGCGCATTGCGCGACTCGGGCTTGCCGGAAGATACGGTGCAGATCGTACCGAGCGCGGACCGTGCTGCTGTGGGCATGATGCTGGCCGGCTTGGGCGGCGCGATTGATGTGATCGTGCCACGCGGCGGCAAATCGCTGGTGGCGCGCGTGCAGAACGAAGCGCGCGTGCCGGTGTTCGCGCACCTGGAAGGCATTTGCCACACTTACATCCACGCGGCAGCGAAAGCGCACGAAGCGATTGCGTTGACGGTGAACGCGAAAATGCGGCGCGTATCGGTGTGCGGCGCGACGGAGACGCTTCTGATCGATCGCGAGATTGCGCCCGCATTGTTGCCGAAGATCGCCGCGGCGCTGGTTGAGCGCGGCTGCGAGTTGCGCGGCGATGACGAGGCGCGCGCGATTGTTGAGATGAACGCGGCGCGGGAAGAGGATTGGAGCACGGAATATCTCGCGCCGATCCTTTCCGTGCGCATTGTTGGCGGCGTCGATGAGGCCATCGCACATATCGCCAAATACGGTTCGCAGCACACCGAATGCATCGTCACCGAAGATCAAGCGGTCGCAGACAAATTCTTGCGCGAGGTCGATAGCGCGATCGTTCTGCACAATGCGTCGACGCAATTTGCCGACGGCGGTGAATTCGGCTTTGGCGGCGAGATCGGCATCGCGACCGGGCGCATGCATGCGCGCGGGCCGGTGGGCGCTGAACAATTGACGACGTTCAAGTACGTCGTGCGCGGTTCGGGGCAGACGCGGCCGTGAGGCGGGGGCTGCCGATCGCCTATCCCGGCATGAAGATCGGGTTGTTCGGCGGCAGCTTCGATCCCGCGCACGAAGGCCACGCGCACGTGGCCGAGACGGCGTTGCGACGGCTCGGACTTGATCGGGTCTGGTGGCTGGTGTCGCCGCAGAATCCGCTCAAGCCGAAATCGAGTCCCATTGGACAACGCCTCGCCTCTGCCCGAGGCGTGGCGCGTGGATCGCGGATGGTCGTCACGGATATTGAAAGCCGCCTCGATTGCGCTTTCACCTATCAGACCCTCCGGCAGTTGAAGCGGCTTTATCCCGGGGTGCGGTTTACGCTCGTAATGGGGGCGGACAATCTGGCCAACTTCCGCAAATGGCGAAAATGGCGCGAGGTCGCCCGCGCCGTGCCGATCGCCATTGTCGCCCGTCCCGGCGCTGGTCCGCGGCTGCGCCTCTCAGCGCCCAAGGGCTGGAGCCACTTGAATGCAAGGCACAATTTCCAGTCCTCCACCTCGCTCCGGGGCCGCCGCCGCCAGGCTGTGGCGAAACCGGGCCAGAAGTGATAGCGTTCAATTTATCCTGGGGATGAAGAAGGAACCCACGTTCTGTCGCCTGAAATGAAACGCGAAGCCGCCGCGCCCGAAGCTGGCAAGCCGCGCGATCCGAACCGGCCTGCGCCCGGGATCGATGTCGAAGCCGCCACGCAAGTCATTCTCAGCTCGCTTGAGGACGACAAGGCCGAGGAAATCGTCTCGATCGATATACGTGGCAAATCTTCCTTCGCCGACATGCTTGTCGTGGCCTCCGGTCGCTCGGCACGTCACGTCGGCGCGTTGGCCGATCATGTCATGCGCAAGCTCAAAGAAGCGGGCGTGAAGGACGTGCGCGTCGAAGGCATGCCTCAAGCTGATTGGGTGTTGGTCGATGCGGGCGACGTGGTCGTGCATCTGTTCCGCCCAGAAGTGCGCAGCTTCTACAACATTGAGAAAATCTGGTCCGGCAATCACACGACGGCGCTGCCGAGCTAAGCCATGCGTGTGATCATTGCTGCAGTGGGCCGGCTCCGCGATGGGCCGGAAGCGGCGATGACGGCGGACTACATCGCGCGCGCAAACGCCGCCGCGCGATCGCTCGGTTTTAGAGGTTTCGAACTCATTGAGGTCGAAGGTAAACCTGCGGGCGATCAGCGCGCGGAAGCGTCCGCGCTGTTCAAAGCGACCCCGGACAATTCGCGCAAAATCCTGCTTGATGAGCGGGGCGCGGAATGGGCGTCGCGGCAAATGGCCGAAAAGCTCGCGCGCTGGCGCGACGATGGCGTGCCGGCCTTAACGTTTTGGATAGGCGGCGCCGACGGCGCGTCACAAAGCCTTAAGGACCAAGCTGACGAAAAGCTGGCTTTCGGGCGACAGACTTGGCCGCATCGCCTCGTGCGTGTGATGATTTCCGAGCAAATTTACCGGGCTGTGACGATTTTGAGCGGTAATCCCTACCATCGGGACTGAAAGATCCCGGCTTTGGTGATGGTGGATTATGGCTCGAGGCGCAGGACGCGCCCGCGCCCTCGTCGCATGTGCGTTTGCCACGCTCGCGATGTGCCTAGGGAACGCGGACGCCCAGACCCGACGAACGGCCAGCCAGGCCGAGCGCGAACGCCGCGTCGAGACCGCGCGCGCGGAGCGTCTTCGCACGGAAGCCAACGCCGCGCGCCGTGAAGTTCGCCAACTCGATGCCCGCCTCGCCGCCGCGAACCAACGCCGCCAGGAAGCCGAAATCGCCGCCATCGAGGCTCAGGCGCGCCTCGATGCGCTGCGCGCGCAAATTGACACGGACACGGTCCGTCGGCGCAACGCGCAGAGCGCGCTTGAATCAGCGCTGATCGCCGCTGCTTTCGCCGAGCGTCGCGTGGAGCCGCGCGCCACACGCGCCGGGATTTTCGCCCGCGCCGCGGCGCCGAGTTTCGCCCGCGTTGAGCGCGCTTCCGCGGCTTCCATCGCGCAAGCGCGCCAGCTTGAGATCGCCATCGCCCAAGAACAGATCACGCTTGCCGAGGCGCAGCAGGCGCTTGAGACCGAGCGCACTGAAATCGCAGGCCTCATTGCCCAACGTCGCGCGGCGCAATCTCAACTCACGCGCGAGGCCAGCGCCGCCGACCGCCGCGCCCGCCAGCTCGCGGCTGAAGCGCGGACCCTGCGGGAACTCGCGCAACGGGTGCAGCAGGCGACGCCGCGCGCCGCCGCCAGCACAACACCGGCGCCCAGCGGACCTTCCGCGATTCCAGCGGCATGGATGGCGCCCGCCGAGGGCCGTATTACACGCAATTATGGCGCACGGGACGCCGACGGGCTGCCCTCACAAGGCGTCATGGTGCGCACGGCGTCCGGCGCGCGCGTCATTGCGCCGGCCAACGCTGAAATTGCCTATGCGGGGGTGTTCAGAAGCTACGGCCAAGTCTTGATCCTGAACGTGGACGGTGGTTACGCTCTCGTCCTCACCGGACTTGAAACGATCCAAGCCCGCGTGGGGCAGACTGTCAGCGCCGGCCAGACGATCGGACAAATGCCCAGTTCGGACACGGCGGCGCCGGATTTGTATGTCGAAGTAAGGCGATCCGGGCAGCCCGTGGATCCTGGGCGGTGGCTCAGCGCACGGCTTGCGGGCGGATCGAACGTTAGGGCTGGTTAACACCTTGCGGGCGAGATATCGCCCTGGGGGATTTGAATATGCGGATTGCGTGGATTGCAGCGCCCGTCGCCGGCATGGCGGCTCTTGTCGGCGCTCTGGCTTGGTCCGCGCCTGAAGACGCCGGTCGCGGCGATATTTACCGCCAGCTCGAACTATTCGCCGACGTACTCGCCCGCGTCGAGCAGGATTACGTCACCGAGATCAACGAAGAAGAGGCGATGGAGGCGGCCATCCAAGGGATGCTCGCTTCGCTCGACCCGCACTCCTCTTACATGAACGCCACTGACTACCGCGAAATGCAGACCCAAACGCGCGGCGAGTATGGCGGCCTCGGCATCGAAGTCACGAGCGAGGAAGGCGTTGTCCGCGTGGTTTCGCCAATCGACGGCACGCCGGCGGCGCGCGCTGGCATCCAGGCCGGCGATTATCTGACCGCGATCGACGGCGAGAGCATTGTCGGTCTCACCCTGAACGACGCCGTGCGGCGCATGCGCGGCGAGGCGGGGTCAAGCATCACCGTCACGGTCGCGCGCGAAGGGACCGATCCCTTTGACGTGACGCTGCAGCGCGAGATCATCAACGTGCGCGCCGTAACGGCGCGCGTCGACGGTGATATTGGCATCATCCGTATTTCCACCTTTAACGAGCGCACCAGCGACATGCTGCAGGATGCGATCCGCACCGTGCGTCGCGATACGGGCGGACGTCTGCGCGGCGTCGTTGTCGATCTGCGTAACAATCCGGGCGGTCTGCTCGATCAGGCGATCGAAGTCTCCGACGCCTTCCTCGATGGCGGCGAAGTGGTCTCCACGCGCGGTCGCCAGCCGGAAGACGTGCAGCGCTACAACGCGCGCCGCGGCGAGGACCTCGCCGGCGTGCCGGTCGTCGTGCTGATCAACGGGGCCAGCGCCTCCGCGGCGGAAATCGTCGCCGGCGCGCTGCAGGACCGTAATCGCGCGCTGATCGTCGGCACGGACTCGTTCGGCAAGGGCTCGGTGCAGACGGTGATCCCGCTGCAAGGCGGCCGCGACGGCGCATTGCGGCTGACCACGGCGCGCTACTACACCCCCGCCGGCCGCTCGATCCAAGGCGCCGGCATCACCCCCGATATGGAAGTGGCCGCCCGCCGCATCGACGCGGAACAGATCGCGCGCCTGGAACGCCTCGGCGTGTCAGAAGCCGATCTGCCAAACGCGCTCGACAACGATTCGGGCGCGCAACGTCGCGCCGTGCACGTGCCAGAGGACATGCCGCCGGAAAACTGGGACGAGGACGAGGATTACCAGCTCAAGCGGGCCATGGATTTCCTGCGCCAAGGCACGGTTGCGGAACGTCTGCGCCAGCGCGCCGGCTAAGCGTTAACACTTTAGACTCAAGGCGTTTCAGGTCGTCCGGCCTAGTGACGCGCGCCGCGAATTCATGGATGTTTCGGACCCATGATTCGCCCGCGAACAAGCGCGCCCGGGCTTGCGCGGAAACCCGCGTCGGCGGCAAAGCCGGGCAGCGCACCGCAAGTCAATCACCGCTTTCTCGCGCTCGGGGTCGCCGCCCTGATCGCGCTGGGCGCGTTCGTGGCGATCCAAGTCTTTGGCGATCCGAGCGCTGCCGGCCCTCGCCGCGTCGTCGCCTTGGCGCCGACCGACGCCGCCGCCGATGCACCGACCGTAAGCTTCGCCGACGCCGCGATTGATGAATCCGGCGATTATCAGATGTTCGGCATCGACGAACTGCCCGACGCCGGCGTCGGCGCTGAAATCGGTGAGATCGGCCCCGACGGTGAATTGCGCGTGGCTGTCGTCGAAGCGCCGGAAGCCTCGCGTCGACCGCCGCCAGCGTCACCGCTGCCGCGCGCGCCGATCGCCGGCATGACCGAACCCGGCCCAAACGGCGTCCTGCCGATCATCGCCGCGAACGGCCGCACGCCTGCACAAGCCTATGCGCGGCCTTACACCCCCGTGCAGGGACGCCCGATGATCGCGATCGTGATTGGCGGCCTAGGTTTCAACGCACGCGCCACCACGCAAGCGATCGATGAGCTTCCAGCGGAGGTCACCCTTTCCTTCGTCCCCTACGCCAACGATTTGCAGGGCTGGATCGATCGCGCGCGCGCGCGCGGCCATGAGGTGCTGATCGAATTGCCGATGGAGCCGTTCGATCCAGACGCCGACGACACCGGTCCACAGACCCTGCTCGCCTCCGCAACGCCGCAGCAGAACACAGCGCGGCTAGAACAATTGCTTTCGCGCGCGGCCGGCTATTTTGGCGTCACGAACTACCAAGGCGCACGCTTCGCAACGTCGGCGCAAGCATCCGCCCCAGTTGTACAACAATTGCGCCGCCGCGGTTTGGTCTTCCTTTCCACTGGCATTGGCCAGCGTACCGCCCTCAGCGTTGAAGCGCAGCGCGCTGGTCTTCCGAGCACCGCTGCGGACCGCATCATCGACGCGCGCCGGGAGGCCGAGGCGATCGATGACCAATTGCTCAATTTGGAGGCGCTTGCGCTGCAAAATCAGAGCGCGGTCGGGGCTGGTTTTGCGTATCCTGTCACTATGGAGCAGGTCGGTCGCTGGGCCCGTGAGGTGGAATCGCGCGGATATGAATTGGCGCCAGCTTCGGCCGTGCTGAACGCACGCGCCGCGCGCCGATGACAGAGTCACGCGATCCCAAAAAGTATCGCCCCAATGTCGGCCTAGCGCTGTTCCACCGCGACGGCCTGATCTTCCTTGGAAAACGCGCAGGCGCCGAAGGCCCCTATCAGTGGCAGATGCCCCAAGGCGGCGTCGACCGCGGCGAGTCCACGCTGGAAGCGGCGTATCGCGAACTTGAAGAAGAGATTGGCGTAAGGTCAGAGCACGTCGATCTGCTCGAAGAAACGGCAGATTGGTTTTATTACGAATTCCCCATCGACGTGCGCACAAAAATGAAGCCACGCGGTCGTTACCTTGGCCAACGGCAGAAATGGTTCGCGTTCCGCTTCAAAGGCCGCGACGCCGACGTTAAACTCGACACGCATACGCCTGAGTTCAGCGATTGGCGCTGGGCCGCGTTGGAGACAGCGCCCGGCTTGGTGATACCATTCAAGCGCCCGACGTACGAACAAGTGGTGCAGCGGTTTAAGAAGTACAGCGTGGGGGACTCCAAATGAATCTCTGCCCGATGGGCGCCGCTGAGGCCGCCCGCGCATGAAGAGCAATACTGTCGTAACGCCCGTGGTGTTCGTGCACGGCGCGTTTTGCGGCGGTTGGGCGTTCGATGCATTTCGCGAGCCGTTTGAAGCGGCGGGATTCGAAACGCACGCGCCTAATCTTCCGCATCACGAACGCGGCGCCGATCTCGAGCAACTCGCGCAAGCGGGTCTGAAGGATTACTCGAAATCGATCGTGCATTATCTGCATGGTCTGCGCGCGCCGCCGGTATTGGTGGGCCACTCGCTGGGCGGGTTGGTGTCGCAAATGGCGGCGATGCACACGCCCGTCGCTGGCCTTGTATTGCTCGCGCCGAGCGCACCGTGGGGCGTGATGCCGACGACGCTGGAAGAGCACGGCAGCCAGTTTGGCTTGTCGCTGCTCGGCGATTACTGGCGCAGGCCTATCCCCCCGGATTATCGCGTTGCGCGCAACACGACGCTTGATCGTTTGGAGCGCGAAGATGCGCGCCGTGCGTTCGCGCGTTTCGTGCCAGAGAGCGGCCGCGCGATCCGTGAGGCCGTGCAATGGTGGTCGGATCATTCGATGTCGGCGCAGGCGCCTGTCTATCGCATTGCAGCGCCGGTGCTGGGCCTGGTGGGCGGGCGCGACCGCGTGAATCCATCGAGCACGGTGCGGCGCGTGATCTCGCGCTTCCCAGGCAATCAGGCGCACTTCCATGAATTTCCGAACATGAGCCATTGGCTGGTCGGTGAACCAGAAGCGCCGGACGTCGCCGCGCTTACATTGCAATGGCTTGAAGCGCGCGGCATTGGGCCGAAGCCGGTGAAGGCGAAGCGCAGACAGCTGTCGTTATTTGGCTTCGGCGACGGCGCCGGCGCTTAGTCTGCTTCCGCGTGGGCTGAGGCGCCGCGAATTGTGATCAGTGCAATCTCTGGCGGCGATCGAAATCGCACGGGCAGCGTGCTCGTGCCGATGCCGCCCGTTGTGTAGAGCGTGCGGCCATTCTCTTCGACGAGATGGCATTCGTAGGCCCGGTTTTGCACCACGCTCGCTGGACGGCCGATCAGCGGGATCGTCACCTGCCCGCAATGGGAGTGGCCTGCGAGCATGAGCGCTGGGCCATCCGGCATGTCAGCGAAATTGTCGGGGTTATGCGCGAGGATGATCGTGTCCGTATCGGCGGGCGCGCCATCGAGTGCGGCGTCGAAGTCGGGATCGCCAGTCCACGCATCGGCAATGCCGGCGATAACGATTGCGCCACCACTGCGGCGGACGACAATGTGTCTATTCCAAAGCGCCGCGACGCCGGCATCTTGCAGCGCGCTAGTGACTGCGCCTCGGCCATACCAGGAATCGTGATTGCCAATGACGGCGACTGCGCCATGGCGCGCGTTGAGCGCGCCAAGTGTCGCGATGCCGCCGAGGATCTCCTGGTTCTCCGCCGGCGTGCGCTCCGCTACGGGCGCGTGCCCGTTCACGAAGTCGCCGAGCATGACGACCAGCTCGGGCCGCAATTCGTTCAGGCGTTGGACGATGCGCCCCATCCGCGCCGCATCCACATGCGGACCGCCGACATGCACATCGCTGATCGCAGCGATCGTCAACGGCGCGCCGCGCCAATCGTCGCTGACGATTTCGACCTGACGCACGACCAGCGTGTTGGGTTCAACGAACCAGGCGTAGATGTTGAGCCAATAGCCGACTTCAACAACGGCGATCGCGCCGAACGCCAGCCAGCGCGTGCGCGGCGTCAGCGAACGCCAGCGACGCACGAGCCAAACGCTCGCCCACGCGATCAGCGCAAAGCCGACAATTGCGCCAATCAGCGCCGGCAGCAATTGAGGGTGCAGCATCGCGGCGAGATTGAACCGGCCAGCTATGGCCGGCAAGCGCAGCCTTAGTGCAGATCTAGTGCAGCGCGGCTTTTAATGCTTCGATACGCGCCAGTGCGCGCTCGGCGGCCTCGCGCTTCGCATCACTGCCCAACGAGTCACGCAAGTCATCTTGGGCGTTTTTCAGTTGCTGCTCGACTTCGGCGCGGTCGATGTCGACAAGATCGATCGCTTCTTCGGCGAGTACGGTGAGGCCATCCGGCGTCACGTCCGCGAAGCCGCCATTGACGAAGATGCGGCGCTCGGAGCCGCCGTCGATCACCCGCAGCGCGCCTGGCTTGATCACGCTCATCACCGGCGCATGGTTCGGCAGCACGCCAAAGTCGCCTTCCGAACCCGGAACGACCACTTGATCGACATCGCCGTGAAACAGCTCACGCTCCGGCGACACGAGGGCAAAGTTGAGTTTATCAGCCATCATTCAATCCTGTGCTGACACCGCAATGTTCAGCCCTGAGCTTCAGTTTTGGCGCTGCGCGGCGCGAATCTTGATCCAGAGACCACGATCCTGTTTTGCGTCCGGCGTCGGGTACATAACCTCGATGAACCCTACGCGTCCGTTGCTGAAATCGACGCGATAACCGCGCGACCGCAGATGCGCCTTCTCAGGGTGCTTGATCTCCGGCCGGATCGACACCTGCGGATAAGCGCGCTTCAGCTCCGACTCAACCAGCGCCGGTGTCGTCTGATAGTCGCCGCCGAAGAACCAGATGTTCACGTCCGAACCCAGCAGGTGCGCAAAAACTGCGCCTCCAGAATTGTTCGGATAGGCAATGCCCACGCCGCTGTTCGGCAGGTTCAGCTTATCCCGCTCCTCAGGCAGCAAGTCGCGGCCGGGAAAAATCGGCTCACGCATGATTGTGTCGTCTTCCACCGTCGGCAACGCGCCTTCGATGAGCAAACGCGCCGCCATGGCTCCGAGGGAAAGATCGGTCATTAAGCCGCCTCTGCCGCCAGACGTTGCGCCTTCGCGATCGCCTCTTCGATCGAGCCGACCATGTAGAACGCCGGTTCGGGAAGGTGATCGTAATCGCCGTTCACCAAGCCTTTGAAGCCGCGGATCGTGTCCTTCAGATCGCAGAGCACGCCCGGCGAGCCGGTGAAGGCTTCCGCCACGTGGAACGGCTGCGACAGGAAGCGCTCGATCTTACGCGCGCGAGCGACGACGAGTTTGTCGTCTTCCGAGAGCTCGTCCATGCCGAGAATGGCGATGATGTCTTGCAGCGCTTTGTAACGCTGCAGCGTCTCTTGGACCTGACGCGCCACTTGATAGTGCTCTTCACCCACGACGTTCGGATCGAGGATACGCGAGGTGGAATCGAGCGGGTCGACGGCTGGGTAGATGCCCTTCGCCGCGATGTCGCGCGAAAGCACGGTCGTGGCGTCCAAGTGCGCGAACGACGTCGCCGGCGCGGGGTCGGTCAAGTCGTCGGCGGGCACGTAGATGGCTTGCACCGAGGTGATCGAGCCCTTGGTGGTCGAGGTGATGCGCTCTTGCATCGCGCCCATTTCGGTCGCGAGCGTCGGCTGGTAGCCGACCGCCGAAGGAATACGGCCCAAGAGCGCCGACACTTCCGAGCCGGCTTGGGTGAAGCGGAACACGTTGTCGACGAAGAACAGGATGTCCTTGCCCTGATCGCGGAAGTGTTCCGCGATGGTGAGGCCCGAGAGCGCCACGCGGGCGCGGGCGCCCGGCGGTTCGTTCATCTGGCCGAACACCAGCGCGCAACGCGAGCCTTGGCCCCCGCCGTGCTTGTTGACGCCCGACTCGATCATTTCGTGATAGAGGTCGTTACCCTCGCGCGTGCGCTCGCCGACGCCGGCGAACACCGAATAGCCGCCGTAGGCCTTGGCGATGTTGTTGATGAGTTCTTGGATCAACACCGTCTTGCCGACGCCTGCGCCGCCGAACAGACCGATCTTGCCGCCCTTCGAGTACGGGCAGAGCAGGTCAACGACCTTGATGCCGGTGACGAGGATTTCCGGCAGCGGCTTTTGGTCGACGAAGTCCGGCGCCGGTTGGTGGATCGCACGCGTCGCTGTGGCCTTCACCGGGCCCGCCTCATCGATCGGCTCACCAATGACGTTCAGAATGCGGCCGAGCGTTTCTTCGCCGACCGGCACCGAGATCGGCGCGCCGGTATCGGTCACGGCTTGGCCGCGCACGAGGCCGTCCGTCGCGTCCATCGCGATCGTACGGACAGTGTTCTCCCCGAGGTGGGTCGCCACTTCGAGCACGAGGCGGTTGCCGCCATTCGTGGTTTCGAGTGCGTTGTAGATGTTCGGGAGCGCGCCATCGAATTCGACGTCGACGACGGCGCCGATCACCTGGGCTACGCGGCCTTTTCCTTGCTGTGCCATTTCTCTTCCTCGGTCAGTTCGTGTGCGGCGGCTCGCGCCGCGAAATCTGGGTTAGCCCTCGACGATCAGCTCGACGGGGATGTTGTTCCGGGTGGCCTTCGAATAGGGGCAAACTTGGTGCGCCGCTTCGATGAGTTCCTGCACTTGCGCGCGATCCATGCCGGGGATCGCCAGCGTGAGCTTCGCGGAAAGGCCCAGGCCGCCTTCTTCGCGGCCGATGCCGACTTCGCATTTCACGACGGCCTTCGAGGCGTCGATCTTCTTTTGTGTCGCGACGAAAAGCACCGCGCTGTTGAAGCAATTCGACCAGCCCAGCGCGAAAAGTTGCTCGGGGTTTGTGCCCTCGCCCGAACCGCCAAGCCCCTTGGAGTGCTCGGTGTGAATCCAGAGACCGCCTTCGGCCAGAGCGATCTTGCCACCCGCGCGGCCGCCCTTGGAAATCGCTGTCGTCGTGAAGAGTGCGTCTGCCATTGTCGCCTCCTTACAAAGCTTCGGCGCCGGAGATGATTTCGATCAGCTCCTTGGTGATGTTGGCTTGGCGCTGGCGGTTGTAGCGCAGAGACAGCTTCTTGATCATGTCGCCGGCGTTGCGCGTGGCGTTGTCCATCGCGCTCATCTGCGCGCCGAAGAAGCCCGCTTGGTTCTCCAAGAGCGCCTGCAGGATTTGGCCGTTCATGTAGCGGGGCAACAACGCTTCGAGGATTTCGCCCTCGCCCGGCTCGTACTCGTAGGCGGCGCCCTTGAGATCCGGCGGGTTCACGCCTTCCGGGGCTTTCGCCGGAATCAGTTGCAGCGCCGTCGGCACCTGGCTGATCACCGACTTGAAGCGCGAGAAGAAGATCGTCGCGACGTCGAACTCGCCAGCGGCGTAAAGTTCGTTGATCTTGTCGCCAACGATCTGCGCGGCTTCGCTCGAAATGTTGCGGAAGCCCGAGAGATCAATGTAGCCGATGATCCTATCGCCATAGAGCCGGCGCAGCTGATCGCGGCCCTTCTTGCCGACGGCGAGGATCTTCACGGTCTTGCCCGCAGCGATCAGCTCACTGATCTTCTCGCGCGCGGCGCGGACGATCTGCGTGTTGAAACCGCCGCAGAGACCACGCTCGCTCGTCATCACGACAACGAGTTGCACTTGATCCTTGCCGGTGCCGCGCAACAGCGCCGGAGCATCGTCACCCTTCACCGCCGCTGCAAGATTGGCGATCACGCGCGCCATGCGGTCAGCGTATGGACGCGCGGCTTCCGCCGACGCTTGCGCCCGCTTCAGCTTGGCGGCCGCCACCATCTGCATCGCCTTCGTGATCTTTTGCGTGGATTTCACGCTGGCGATGCGATTGCGGAACTCTTTTAAGCTCGGCATTGCGATCCCTTAGGCGAACGAGGCCGTGAATTCGTCGAGGGCGGCCTTGAGCTTGTCTTCAATGCCGTCCTTGCCGATGTCCTTCTTGTCGACGATCGCCTTCAAGATATCGGCCTTCTTGGCGCGGAACCAAGACACCAGCTCTTGCTCGAAACGGCCGACATCGCTGACCGCGACCTTGTCGAGATAGCCGCGCGTGCCTGCATAGATCAGCACGATCTGCTCTTCGACCGGCACCGGCGAGAATTGCGGTTGCTTCAGCAATTCCGTCAGGCGCGCGCCACGGTTCAGCAGACGTTGCGTGGCGGCGTCGAGGTCCGAGCCGAACTTCGCGAACGCGGCCATTTCACGATATTGCGCGAGCTCGCCCTTCAGCGGGCCGGCGACTTGCTTCATTGCCTTGATCTGGGCGTTGCCGCCGACGCGCGACACCGAAATACCGACATTGAGCGCCGGACGGATGCCTTGGAAGAACAGGTCCGTCTCCAAGAAGATCTGGCCGTCGGTGATCGAGATCACGTTGGTCGGGATGTAGGCCGAAACGTCGTTGGCTTGGGTTTCGATGATCGGCAGCGCCGTTAGCGAACCCGCCTTGTTGTCTTCGTTCAACTTTGCCGCGCGCTCAAGCAGGCGGGAGTGCAGATAGAACACGTCGCCCGGATAAGCTTCGCGGCCCGGCGGACGGCGCAGCAGTAGCGACATTTGGCGATAGGCGACGGCCTGCTTCGACAAGTCATCATAGATGATGAGCGCGTGCATGCCATTGTCGCGGAAATATTCGCCCATGGCGCAGCCAGCGAACGGCGCGAGGAATTGCAGCGGCGCCGGCTCGGAAGCGGTCGCAGCGACAACGATCGAATACTTCAGCGCGCCCTTGTCTTCGAGCGTCTTCACGAGCTGCGCCACCGTCGAGCGCTTCTGGCCGATGACCACGTAGATGCAGTAGAGCTTTTCGCTTTCCGGCGCGTTGCGGTCGTGCGCTTCGCGTTGATAGAGGATCGTGTCGAGCGCCACGGCGGTCTTGCCGGTTTGACGGTCGCCGATGATCAATTCGCGTTGGCCGCGGCCGATCGGAATCAGCGCATCGATCGCCTTGATGCCGGTCTGCATCGGCTCGTGCACCGACTTACGCGGAATGATGCCCGGCGCCTTGACGTCGACCGTGCGGCGTTCGGCAGCTTGGATCGGGCCTTTACCGTCGATCGGTTCGCCCAGCGGGTTCACGACGCGGCCGAGCAGACCCTTGCCCACTGGCACGTCCACGATTTCGCCGAGGCGCTTGACCGTGTCGCCTTCCTTCAGGCTGCGATCTTCGCCGAAGATGACGACGCCAACATTGTCGCGCTCCAGGTTGAGCGCCATGCCCTTGATGCCGCCCGGGAACTCGACCATTTCGCCGGCCTGGACGCTTTCAAGACCATAGACGCGGGCGATACCGTCGCCGACCGAGAGCACGCGGCCGACCTCAGCCACCTGCGCTTCGGAGCCGAAGCCCTTGATCTGTTCCTTGAGGATTGCGGATATTTCTGCGGCGCGGACGTCCATCTATGTAACCCCTCAGGCGGATTTCAGTGCGAGACGCAGCGCGTCCAGCTTGGATTTTACGGAAGCATCGAATTGGCGGGAGCCGGCGCGCACGACGAAGCCGCCAATGAGGCTTTCGTCCACGGACGTTTCGGCTTCCACCTTGGCGCCCAACTTCTTGCTGAGCGCGTCAACGATGGCGGTCTTTTCCGCCTCGGCCAGCGGCTTGGCGGAAATGATCTCGATTTGGCGGGCGCCGCGCTCGCGGGCGACCAGTTTACGGAACGCCGCGGCGATGCCGGGCAATTCGGCGGCCCGGCGATTCTTCGCGATCGTTCCGATGGCTTTGCGGCCCAGATCCGTCAGGCCGAGCTTTGCCGCAACAGCGACCAGCGCTTTGGCTTTGGTGTCGGGATCGATCAGCGGCGAACGGGCAGTGGCGCGCAGGTCGGCGCTCTCAGCCCAAGCCACTGAAAATTTTACAAAATCTTGTTCCACAGCCTCCAGCGCCTTGGCCTCCTTGGCCAAGTCGAACACGGCTTGCGCGTAGCGCGCTGCCGCCTCGGAAGCTACGCCGTCGAACCCTTCGGCCACATCTATCTCGCTGGTTCCGCCGCCGGCCCCTCGTACCGCTGCGCTTCGTGCGCGGCGATCGCGAAAATCCAGCGGCTTGGGTGACGCCACTGGGGATAAATCCCCAAACGCACATAGCCCGCAACGCAGCGCGCGCGGCTCTATGTGACGCGCGCGCGACGTACCACGCTCCGTTCGGGCTTGACAACGGGGCCTAAGCCCCCCCGATCAGCGACAAAAGAGCCGCATGGCTTGAGGGGGAAACGCATACATGACCGACGCGCCAGCGAGCCCGCCCAGCACTGACGACGTACCGCCATCCAAGCTGCGCCAGGTGGTCGCGGCCTCCGCCGCCGGCACCGTGTTCGAGTGGTATGACTTCTTTGTCTATGGCGCGCTCGCCTCGGTGATGAGCGCCCACTTTTTCGCCGGCCTGCCGGACGCCCAAGCCTTTGTTTTCACGCTGCTGACCTTCGCGGTTGGCTTCATCGTCCGGCCGATCGGGGCGCTGGTCTTCGGCAAGATCGGGGATTCCACGGGCCGCAAAGGCGCGTTCCTCATCACCATTACTATTATGGGTCTCGCCACCTTCGCGATCGGCATCCTGCCCACGGCGGAGACGATCGGCGTTTGGGCGCCCGTCCTCCTGGTGACGTGCCGGGTGCTGCAAGGCTTCGCGCTGGGCGGCGAATACGGCGGTGCGGCGATCTACGTAGCCGAGCACGCGCCAAACAATCGCCGCGGCGCGGCGACGGGCTGGATTCAGGGGACGGCGTCTGTCGGTCTGATTGGCGCGCTGGCGGTGGTGCTCCTGACGCGCGCGATCCTCGGCGAAGACGCCTTCCGAGAATGGGGCTGGCGAATCCCCTTCTTGGTCTCCATCGGTCTGTTGGCGATTTCCGTTTGGATCCGCATGCAGCTTGAAGAAAGCCCGGCGTTCCAAAAGCTGAAGGAAGAAGGCGCCATCACCAAGCGCGCTTACGCGGAGAGCTTTGGCGAATGGCGCAATCTCAAGATCGTGCTGATCGCGCTCTTCGGCGTGATGATGGCGCAAGGCGTCGTCTGGTACACGGCGCACTTCTACTCGCAATTCTATCTGGAGCGGATTCTCAAGATCGACAGCCAGACCGTGAACCTGATCATGATCACGGTCGTGCTGATCTCGGCGCCGCTCTACATTTTCTTTGCGCGCCTCTCGGACTCAATCGGCCGCAAGCCGGTGATGCTGTTCGGCATGCTCTTCATGCTGGCGCTCTATTTCCCCGGCTTCCATTTCATCACGCAAGCCGGCAACCCCGCACTCGACGCGGCGTCTCGCAACACGCCCGTTGTCGTCATCGCCGATCCCGCGGACTGCACCTTCCAGCTCGACCTCACCGGCGGCGCGCAACAATTCTCAACCTCATGCGACATCGCCAAGGGCGCCCTCTCGAATGCTGGCGTGGCCTACACCACAGAAGACGGCCCCGCAGGCGCGCTCGCGCGCATCCGCATCGGCGACCAGATCGAATTGGAGAGCGTGAGCGCCGTCGGCCAGTCGCTCTCTGAAATCCGCGCGACCCGTGGCGCGTTTAGCGGCCGCCTGCGCACGGCGTTGACGGAAGCGGGCTATCCTTCAGCGGCGCCAGGCCCGATGCAAAATTGGAGCGTCGCGGAAGTCAGCCGCGTCTTTAGCGAGAAATTCGGCGTCATCGCCGTGATGGTGCTCTTCATCGTGGCAGCCTGTGCGCTCTATGGACCGCAAGCGGCAGCTTTGGTTGAACTCTTCCCTACGCGCATTCGTTACACTGCGATGTCGTTTCCGTATCACGTCGGCACGGGTTGGTTTGGCGGCCTGCTGCCAGCGATTGTGTTCGCCATCAACACGGCGACCGGCTCGATCTATTCGGGCTTATGGTTTCCAGCGATCGCAACGGCCATCGCCGCGCTGGTCACCTTCTTCTTCTGGCCAGAGACGAAGAACCGCGACATCCATGCATAAATGCGCAAAGCGCATGGTTTTCACGCATTCACCAGACTTCTGAACAGAACCTTAAACCTGCTCGTGTAGTTTCCTCTACATGACGGCGATCCCCCACGCCGCCGTGGCCCTCACCAGCGCCCTTGGTCGCTTCGATGCCGCTGCTTCTCGCGCGGTCGAAGCGGCCACTGGCGCTGATGATGTCGCCTTGGGCGATGCTTTGGTCGAGATGACTGAAGCGAAAACGCAAGCGAAAGCTGGCGTCGCCATCATCCGCTTTGCCGATGAAATGTGGGACGCCCTGCTCTCGATCGGGCGCGAGCCGCCGCGCTAAGCGCTATTCCTTGAAATAGTCGCGCATCAACTCGCTGGCCCAAGCGGGCTGGCGCGTTTCACCAATGGGTGCGAACTCGTCCATCCACGGTTTGATATCGAGCACCGGCGTGCCGTCGATCGCATCGAGCCCACGGACGCGCAGCACCCGTCCTTCAACCGCGGCGATCGTCGCCCGTGTCAGCCCGATCCGATTCGGCCGCGCCTTACCGCGCTGACCGAAGATGCCAACAAGCGGCCAGTCCGCCCGCTCACGCGGATGCCGCGCGCCCGTCTCGATCTTGGCCGGATCGACCTGATGCATCAGGAACAAGACTTCCACGTGGCTGAAATCAGTTAGGCCAAAAAGCGCCTCCGGGCCAAAAGCCTCTTCCAGGACAATCTCGGCCTCGACCGCGCCCCAAAAGTCGTCCGAAAGGTCTTTGCGGGGGGATCGCACGGTCGCGATTGCGGAAACTTCAGCTTTCATGAACGGCCTCCTCCGGCCTTCTCACGCCCTTCCCGGGGCGAAGGCAATCCCCTACATCCGTCCTCTGGAGAGGGATTCACCGCATGGATTGGAATATCGCCCCGCTGTTGTCGGACCCGGCCGCTTGGGCTGCGCTTATCACGTTGATCGTGATGGAAGTCGTGCTCGGCATCGACAACCTGATTTTCATTTCAATCCTGACCAACAAGTTGCCGGAACATCAGCGTCAGCGCGCGCGCCGCATCGGCATCGGCTTGGCGCTGGGCATGCGGCTTATTCTGCTCTCGACTATCGCGTTCATCGTGGGTCTCACCGCCCCTCTCTTTGATCTGGGCCTCGTGGGGTCGACCGACGATCACGGCAATCCCAGCTTCGAGACCGCGTTCTCTTGGCGCGACTTGATCTTGATCGCTGGCGGCCTGTTCCTCGTTTGGAAGGCGACCAAGGAAATCCACCACAATGTCGATCCGACCCCGACAGGCGATGTGCTCGACAAGAAGGCGCCCATCGCGATGAATTTTGGCGCGGCCATCTTCCAGATCATCCTGCTCGACCTCGTCTTCTCGATCGACTCGATCCTGACGGCGGTCGGCATGACCGACCATGTGCCAATCATGGTCGTCGCCGTCATCGTCGCCGTGACCGTGATGCTGCTTGCCGCCGATCCCGTCGCCAATTTCATCCACGCCAATCCGACTGTCGTGATGCTGGCGCTCGGCTTCCTGCTGATGATCGGCATGGTGCTGATCGCCGAGGGCTTCGGTGTGCACGTGCCGAAGGGCTACATCTACGCGGCAATGGCGTTCTCCGCCTTGGTCGAGGGCCTCAACATGCTGTCGCGCAACGCGCAGATGAAGAAGCTCGCACAAGCGCAACAAACGCCGCCGGCGGCGCACTGAAGGAGAGCAGTATGCGATCCATCCTCCTTGCCGCGGGCGCGCTTGCGCTCGTTGCGTGCGCCGCGCCGGCGGTTCCGGTGACGACACGCACCCTGGTTTCCGCGGATGCGGCGACCTCCCTTGCGGTCGGCGAAAGCATTGTGGAAGAGCGCTCCGTTCACGCCGCCGGCGACGGGATGGACCCGGTCGTCAATGTCGCATTGCGCCATGCCGACGGACGGCGCCTTGCGTTTCAAGAGGCCAACCACTCGCCGAACGACGTGATCGCGCAAAGCGCCGGCGGCGCGCTGGCGCAGATCATGGGTTTGGCTGGCGACGCCACGCCGACCCTTTACCAGGCAGCAAGCGCCGGAGGGCCTTCCGAGGCCGCGTTCTTCTGCGGCCCGCAAGGCCCCGCCGCGATCGGCACGTACGCCGGAACGGATGGCACGCTGCTTGTGGTTGGCCTACGGCAGCCCATCGAGTTCGAAACGCGAGTCGATGGCGTCACCTACGCGCTGCCCTACTCACCCGACCAGGTCTGCGCGCGCCTGCGCTTCCGCCAGAATTGATCAAATGACCGTCTACGCCCTCGCGCAGCTGCGCATTCATGATCTGGAACGCTACGGCCGCTACATGAGCCGTTTCATGCCGGTGCTGAGCCAGTATGGCGGCAGACTGCTCGCCGCCGACAACACGCCCCTCGTATTGGAGGGCCAATGGTGGGACCGCAACAAGGTCGTGCTGATGCAGTTCGAGGACGCCGCCGCGTTCCGCGCTTGGGCGACCTCGCCCGAATACACCGAGATCGCCGAAGACCGGAAAGCTGGCGCCGACGCTGTCGTGCTTCTAATCAACGGCCTCTAACGGCGCCTCTTCCGGCGGCGGACTGATCGGGCGCCGCGATCGCCGATATGTGATTGTGCGAACCCATCGTCTTCTCCTCTCCGAGCGGAAAATGAGGGTCCACGCCGTGCGCGCTGACCGTTTGCAGACCTAGAATGAAAAACCGCTCCGGCGCGCGCCGTGCGGCCTTGAGGCGCGCGCCGCGTGGCCCCACACTCGGCGCACGGGAATTGGAGGCGGATGTGGAATTAACAGGCGCCTTGTGCCGCGCGGGTCGAGCTCTGGTGCAATGGCCGCGCGAGCAATTGGCGGAGGCCTCTGGCGTCTCCAAGAAAGCCATCCGCGATTTCGAGACAGGCGGCGCCGACCCAGGCAAGAAGGGGCGCGCCGCGCTGAGACATGCATTGGAGACGGCCGGCGCCGTCTTCCTGGACGAAGATGATATGGGCGCCGGCGTACGGCTGCGCTTCACGCGCCGCGACGTGAAACAGCTCAACCGGCTCGAAGGCGAAGGCGGCGTCGTTGGCGACGACGACGTTTAGAATTTGCCGTAGGCGCCATCGATCAGGATCGAGTCGCCGCTATGGAAGCTGGAGGCGTCGCTGGCGAGATAGACGGCGATGCCGCCAAACTCCTCCGGCTTCCCCCAGCGCCGCATCGGCACACGGCTAATGACGCTCTTGGTGAATTGCTCGTTCTCTTGCGCAAGCCCCGTCATATCCGTGGCGATCCAGCCTGGCAGAATGGAGTTTGAACGCACGCCGTAGCGCGCGAACTCAACCGCGATCGCATTCGTCACACCAATAATGCCGGCTTTCGTCGCGCCGTAATCCTGATTGCGGGCGGCGCCAAACACGGCCGCCATACTCGCGACGGCCACAACCGACCCGCCCGGATCACCGGCTTCGGCGCGCGTCTTCATGTGACGGCAGGCTTCACGCATCGTCCAGATCATGCCGTCGAGATTGATCGCCATCACGCGGCGATAATCTTCGCCGCCAATGTCGAGGAAAGATTTCCAGCGATTGGAGACGCCGGCATTGGCGAAGCACGCATCAATGCGGCCAAATTCAGCGAGCGTCGCCTGCATCCCGGAGACGATGTTCTCTTCCTTCGATACGTCGACGATCCGCGCATTCGCCTTCACGCCGTGCGCCTTGAGCTGCGCCAGCGCCTTGGCGTTCTTGTCGGGGTTTGTGCCCCAGATTTCGACGCTCGCGCCGGCCTGGGCCAGAGCATCCGCCATCGCCAAGCCAATGCCGCCATTGCCGCCAGTGACGAGTGCGACCTTGCCGGTCAGATCGAAAGGTTTGTACGCCATCGCGGCCTCCTCAAAGGAATGAGTACGGGTCCACGTCGATTTGCACGCGGACCGCACTGTGCAGTTTTACACGGCCTGCCCAAGCGGCAAGGAAGGCCGAAACGTCGACGCCGCGATTGGCGCGGATGAGAAACCGGCGCCGGTGCATACCGCGGATCACCGAAAGCGGCGCCGGCGCCGGCCCCCAGAGGTCGAGCCCCTCCACGATCGGCGCCTTCTCCCCCATCGTCTTGGAGGCTTCGTTCGCGAGTTGCTCGCTGGGCGCGGAAACTATCACGGCCGCCAAACGACCATAGGGCGGCATGCCGGCGGCTTCGCGCTCGGCGATTTCGGCGGCGAAGAAAGCGTCGCGATCCTGCGCTGCCAGCGCCTGCATCACCGGCTCGTGCGGCGCGTAGGTCTGAATGAGCGCGCGGCCCTTCTTCTCATGACGGCCGGCGCGACCTGCGACCTGACTGACAAGCTGGAACGTGCGTTCTCCCGCGCGCAGATCGCCGCCCTTCAAGCCAAGATCAGCATCGACCACGCCCACGAACGTCAAGTTGGGGAAGTTGTGGCCCTTCGCGACAATCTGCGTGCCGATCAGAATGTCGATCTCGTTGTTCTCCATGCGCGCCACGAGATCGCGCACGGCATCCCCATTGGGCGTAGTGTCGGAAGAGAAGATTTCGATGCGCGCTTCCGGGAAATGCTCGCGTACTTCTTCTTCGATGCGCTCCACGCCGGGGCCGATCGAGGTGAAGCTATCCGGCGTCAGACATTCCGGACACGCCTTCGGCTTCGGCATCGAAAAGCCGGTGAGATGGCACACTAGGCGGCCCGAATATTTGTGCTCAACCAGCCAGCTCTCGGTCTCCGGCGATTTCATGCGGTGGCCGCACGCGCGGCAGAGCGTGAGCGGCGCATAGCCGCGACGGTTCATATAAAAGAGCGCCTGCTCGCCGCGCAGCAGGGCTTCAGCGGCCCCGCGCACCAGCTTGGGCGACAGCCATTTGCCCTTTTCGGGCGGCGAGTCTTTCAAATCGACCAGTTCGACGTCGGGCAATTCCGCCACGCCATGACGCGCCGCGAGCTTCACGTGCGCGTAGCGGCCGAGCTGCGCATTGACGAGCGTTTCTAGCGACGGCGTGGCGCTGGCCAATATGACCATGCATTCGCCGAGCTTCGCGCGCGCCACAGCGAGATCGCGCGCCTGATAAATGACGCCCTCCTCCTGCTTGTAAGAAGGGTCGTGCTCTTCGTCGATGACGATGAGTTTGAGATTCTTATACGGCAGGAAGAGCGCCGAGCGCGCGCCGACAACAAGCCGCGCGCGGCCTGCTGTAATCTCCCGCCAGGCGCGGCGGCGCGCTTTTTGCGGAATGGCGGAGTGCCATTCGACAGGCGTAACGCCAAAGCGTGCATTGAAGCGGCTCATCGCCGCTTGCGTCAGCGCGATCTCCGGCAACAGCACCAGCACCTGCGCGTCAGGCTCGAGCTTCAAAGCTTCGGCGACCGCTTCAAGATAGACTTCCGTCTTGCCCGACCCCGTCACGCCATCGAGCAGCGCGACATGAAAGCCGCCGGCGCGCACACTGGCGCAGACTTCTTCCGCGGCGGCTTGCTGGATGTCGGAGAGGTCCTTACCGGTTCGGCTGAGATCGGGCGCCGGGTATGGCGGGTCTTCGCTGATCTCCAGCTTCACCAGCGCGCCGCAATCGACGAGCCCCTTTACCACAGCCGATGAGGTTTCAGCACGGCGCGAGAGCTCAGCCGCATTGACCTGCTCCTTCGCCGCTTCCTCCAGCACCCGCGCGCGCGCTTCCGTAAGCTTCGGCGGTGTCTCCCCCGTCGGCGCGAGCACCGTGTAGGTCGGCGGCGGAAACAGCGCGTCGGGTGAACGTACGACCATGCGCATGAGATCGCCCGGCGGACGCACCAGGTACTTCGCCGCCCAATCCACGAACGTGCGTGAGATCTCTGGCACCGGCGGCCCAGGCAGCACTTCTTCGATCGCTTTCAGGTTCGCGGCGGCGGGATTGTTGCGCTCCACCCCCCAGACCACGCCACGTACGAGGCGCGAACCAATTGGCGCGATCACATGCATGCCCGGCTCGATGCCCATCGCACTCGCGGCGCGGTAGTCGAACGGCTCCGGCAAGGGCAGCGGAAACAACACCGACACCTTATCCATAGTGTCGTGCTCGAACGCCGCGCCATCCTCGGCGACCGCGAACAGCGGGCCGGCCGGCGCGGGCGCGCGCTGACGCTTCAACGCATCCATGGCGCGGCGGCGGGCGGTGGAATTCATAGGGTGAATCTAGGGGGTCGGTGGATTCGGTGAAAGCGCCAGATGTTGCGCCGCTGTTACTGAACGGCCCTTAACTCTGGTAACTTATTGGTTGTTAGGCACACGAGCGCAGCCTGGGCGCGCTGTGTTCGCGAAATTATTCTCCCGTGTGACGGGGTCGCCGGCGCCGCATAGCGCCCACGACCACCTGTTTACAACCTACGCACCCGAAGGTGCGCCGGCGCGGGTGCTGTGCAGCCTGTACGAGCAATATGCCGGCGCCTACCCGGACGAACCCGTCCCGCCGCAGCACCGGCACTATCGCGCGCTGGTCGACGCCATCGTCGCGGGCGGTGCGGTGCGCAACATGCGCGATCTCGACCTGCGGCGTGTGAACTCCGCCTACGTCACATGCTTCGAGAAAGCGGAGGCGTTCGAGTTTCAGTTGTCGCTCTGGCGCAATGAGCCTGACTTCGCCGCCCGCCTGCTCCAATCGCGCACGGACGTCGTCGCAGACCTTACCGCGCAGGCCGAGGCGGAGGCGGCGCGCATCACCCATTATGCGCGCTGGAACGAATGCCTCGCCGCTCCGCTCGACATCGGGGGCTATAGCCGCATCAACCTCCTCGCCCAGATGCAGCCGGACGATTGGCACGAGATCGCGCTCCGCTGGGATTGGCGCGACGGCACGGCCGAGATGGAATGGCTCACCGCCCAGCGCGCCTGCGACCGCGCCACCGCACTCTATGTCATGTGCCAGGGCGCCCCCGGCGACGTCGCGACCCATCGGGAAGGTCGCGTGGAGGCGCGCGACGCCTTCATTCGCACCTTGGCCGCGCGACTGGAGGACGGCTTCTACCCGGCTGCGGATTTGGCCCTCCCGATCTCCATGCGCACCCGCGTCGCCTTTGCCGAGCAGATGGCGATCGCACGCCGCACGCGCGTGAGCCCATGGGTGCTGCCGAGCGATTTGCTCCATCACGAGGGCCGCCCGCACCAACCAAAGTACACGGTGTCCGACGGGCGGCTGCACTATCATTACGAATATTGGCTCGCGCACGTCGCGCCAAGACGTTGACGAGATATTGACGCGCGCGGCGTTCAATCGCACGCATGCACGCCGCCGCCCTCCTCCAACATTGGATCGCACACCTTCGCGATGAGCGGCGCTTTGCAGCGAATTCCGTTGAAGCCTATGAGCGTGATGTCGCGGCGTTTCTGGGCTTTTTGCAAGGCCATTTGGGCGGTGAGCCTTCAGCCCACGACCTCGCCCATTTAGAACCGCGCGATCTGCGCGCCTATCTCGCGTATCGCCGCCAAGGCCCGGACGCGCTTGCCGATCGCTCGATTTCCCGCGCCCTCGCAGCGATCCGCAGCTTCTATCGCTATCTGGAACGCCGTCACGGCGTCGCCAATGCACGCCTAGCCCTGGTGCGTGGGCCAAAGCTTAAGCGGCCCTTGCCACGCCCCGTCTCCGAAGGCGCGGCGCGCGATCTGATCGTTGAAGCGAGCGACACAGCGAGCCAAGACTGGATCGGCGCGCGCGACGCGGCGCTGATCACCTTGCTCTACGCGGCCGGACTTCGCATCAGCGAAGCGCTGGCGCTCACAGGCGCCGATCTGCCCTTGCCGGACATGTTGCGCGTGGTCGGCAAGGGAAGCAAAGAGCGGATCGTGCCCCTCCTCCCGGCTGCGCGTCAGGCCGTCGAACGCTATGCCGCGCTCTGCCCCTATGCGCTGACCGAAGACGCCCCGCTCTTCCGTGCGGTGCGTGGGGGCGCGCTCTCTCCCCGCATGGCGCAGGACTTGATGCAGCGTCTGCGCGGACGTTTGGGTCTGCCTTCGAGCGCCACACCGCATGCGCTTCGGCATGCCTTCGCAACACATTTGCTCGCGAACGGCGGCGATCTGCGCGCCATCCAAGACCTGCTCGGACACGAATCGCTCTCGACGACTCAGACGTACGCGAGCGTCGAAGCGAAAAAAATTTTGCAGCTGTATCGTCGTGCGCATCCGCGCGCGTGACGAAAAACGCATCGCGCAATTGCTCTGCGCGCCTTGAAAAATAAGGCGCGCGACGATCTCGCAGAGTGTTCGCGCAAACAACAAATCGAACACGCAGAAAAATGCGCGCGAGTACTTGCGGAAACGACTTGCAAACCAAATTGCGTCAGAAAAATCCTCGGAGAGTCAAACAACTCCCATCCAACCCAGTACCAACACTAGTAAAGATGAGGAAATGAAAATGGCTAAGAAGGTAAAGAAGGCCGCTGCGAAGAAGCCGGCGAAGAAGGTCGTTCGTAAGGCCGCCAAGAAGACGGTTCGCAAGGCTGCGAAGAAGACCGTCCGCAAGGCTGCCAAGAAGTCGGCGAAGAAGGTCGTGCGCAAGGCGGCGAAGAAGCCGGCCCGCAAGACGGTTCGCAAGGCTGCGAAGAAGACCGCCCGCAAGACGACCCGCAAGGTCGCTCGCAAGCCGGCGAAGGCTGCTGCGGCTGCCGTCTAATAGACGCAAAGGCAAGGGGGCGCTGACGAGCGCCCCCTTCGCCGTTTAGGACCATCGATCGCGCAAAGGATCACATGCGTTCTCCGGTGATACGCTCTCCCCGCTCCCGCTTCGAACGCCGCCGCCTTTGCCGCCATTTCCGAAAACGTTGATCTGACGCCGCCTACGCGGCTCTCCCCTTCTCCTCTAGAACGCCCACCCAATCCGCACGCGCGCCGCGTTGCGGATTTCTTCATTTTTGCCCCACCGCTTGACGCCCAGAACACGGCCAAGTACTTTGTTTTTCAAAGTCCACAGCCGGAGCGGACCATGACCCGCGAAGAATTGATGCAGGATTTGGCCTACGCGCGCACGCTCGCGGAGGAAGGGCGTCACGCGCCTCTGCTCGGCGGCGCCTATCTGATGTTTTGGGGCGTGTTGAACGCCTTGGCCTTCTCGCTGCACCGGGCGGCGCTCGCCGGCCAGCTGCCAGAGCTGAACGGCTGGATCTTCGCATTGATTTGGGCCGGATATGGCGTGATCGCCGGTATGGGCATGTACGCGCTGCGCCAACGCATGTGTGAAAAGCCCGGTCGCGCCACGATTGGCGTGCGCGCCGAGCGCGCGGTTTGGGGCGGCGCTGGCATCGCGTTGTTGGCGGTCGTGATCGGCTCGCTCGCGCGCATGCTGATGACCAACGACCCAACAGCGCCCAACGCCATCTTCGGCGCGGCGTTTGCTATCTATGGCGCCGCGCTGTTCGCCGTCGCCGCGCTCTCGGAGCAAGGGTGGATGCGACGCTTCGCGTGGCTCTCGATTGGATTTGGCCTCACGCTCTGCCTCTTCGCCAATGACGATTGGGCATACATCTACGCCGCCATCGGCAGCCTGCTTGTGCTGGCGTGGCCGGGCGCGATCTTGCTGAAGCGCGAACCCTCCGCGATCGTCTGAGCGCCTTGTCTCGCTTCGATCACACCGAAATCGACGACGTGATCCACGGCCGCTTGCGGCTGGGGATCATGGCGTATCTCTCCACCGCCTCCCCCGCCCCGTTCGTTGAACTCAAGGCGAAGGTGAACGCGACGGACGGCAATCTGTCGACGCATCTCTCGAAGCTCGAAGAAGCGAAGTATGTGCGCATCGAGAAAAAGTTCGAAGGCAAGAAGCCGCTGACCCTGGTGCATCTGACCAAATCGGGCCGCAACGCCTGGATTGCCTATCTCAACCGCATCCAGTCGCTTCTGAGCGCGGCGGAGTGACCGCTTGCGGGAACCGGCGTGGCTCGCCACCTTGCGTTCCATGAGAATACTGACCGCCCTCGCCGCGCTCGTTCTGCTCAGCGCCTGTGACGTCCCCAGCAATCTGGAAGAGGCAAAGCAACAGGCGGCCGATATTGGCGGCCAAGTAATCGACACCGCGCGCGGCGCGGTCGACACGCGCACGGCCTGCATGTTAGCCGGTCAATCCGAAGCCTTCTGCGGCTGCGTGCAAGACCGCCTGGGTTCGGAGATCACCGAAGAGCACGTCACGGCCATCACCACGGTCGCGCGCGAAACGCTGGAAGGCCGCAGCGTCGAAGCCGCCGCTGAAAGCACGTCGAACATCGAGCCCGCAACGCGCGACGCCTTGGTGCAATGCGCTACGCATGCGGCCATTCAGGGCGCGATCGGCGGCGAAGCCGAAGGCGCGAACTAAGCCGCGGCGCTCAGCGCCCAACGCGCGACACCCGGATAAGGCTGCTCGCGCGTATCGGCGAAGCCCACACGCGACAGAGTGTGCGCGGCGCCCTCATCCTCGGCATCGAGATGCGCAATCACGCGCTTTGCGCCATTGGCGAACGCCCAGGTCGCCAATGCCTGGACGGTCTCGCCGCCATAGCCGCGCCCGCGAAACTCCGGCAGCAGGCCGAACGCGAGCTCGACATCGCCGTCATCGTCGGGCCGACCGATTAGAGCAGCGATGCCCACCAGGCGCGGCGGCGCGCGTTCGCCCTCGTTGGCGAGCAAGGCCCAGCCGTACCAGCCCTGCCCTTCCGGATCATGCGCGAGGTGATTGACGGCCCAGTCAAACGCGGCCGGTTCAAACGGCGCAGGCGGCCATATCGGCTCGTGCGTCACCGCGATCGCGTTGAAGAAGGCCGTGCGGCTGCCCGCCTGCAATGCCGCCAATTCGTGATCCAACGCCAGAAGCGCCAAGCGCCCCGTGTTCAGAATGAGCAAGACCCGTCCTCCCCGCTCGCTAGGCGTGTGAGGAAAACGCAGGATGTGCTCACAGCAAAGTGAGCATTCTGCAATATCCACAGGGGGATGTTGGGCGCGGCGAATTAAGCCTGCATCACCCAGCCATCAACGCCCTTGGCCGCTTCGCGGACGGCTTCGCTCATGGTCGGGTGCGCGTGGCAGGTGCGGGCGATGTCTTCGGCGGCGGCGCCGAATTCCATCGCAACGCAGACCTCGCCAATCATCTCGCCAACGCCCGCGCCAATCATGTGCACGCCGACGACGCGCTTGGTCGCGGTGTCTTCCAGCACTTTGACCATGCCGTCCGTCTCGTGGTTCGTGCGTGCGCGCGAATTGGCCATCATCGGGAATTTGCCGACCTTGTACTGAACGCCCGCCGCTTTCAGCTCTTCCTCGGTCTTGCCGACGCTGGCGACCTCCGGATCGGTGTAAATGACGCTCGGGATAATGTCGGCGTTCACATGACCCCACTGGCCAGCGATGATTTGAGCAGCAGCAATGCCCTCCTCTTCCGCCTTGTGGGCCAGCATCGGCCCATGCGTGCAATCGCCGACCGCGTAGACCCCGGCGACGTTGGTCTTGAAGTGATCGGTTTCGATGAAGCCGCGCTTGTCAGTCGCGACGCCGATCGTCTCCAGGCCAAGCCCTTGCGTGTAGGGCTTACGGCCAATGGCGACGAGAACGACGTCGGCTTCCAGCGTACGCGACGCACCGCCTTGCGCCGGCTCGATCGAAACGAGCAGACCGCCGCCCGTCTTCTCCACGCCCGTCACCTTGTGTCCGAGCTCGAACTTCATGCCCTGCTTCTTGAGAATTTTCAGGAACGCCGTGGAGATCTCGTTGTCCATCGTCGGCGTGATCTTATCGAGGAATTCGACCACGGTGACTTCCGCGCCGAGGCGGCGCCACACCGAGCCAAGCTCTAGCCCGATCACGCCCGCGCCGATCACAATCATCTTGCCCGGCACACGCTGCAACGAAAGCGCGCCCGTCGAAGTGACGACGCTCTCTTCATCGATCGTCACGCCCGGCAAGCCCATCGGCTCGGAGCCCGTGGCGATGACGATGTTCTTGGTCTCAAGCGTCTGCGTCGCGCCGTCAGCGCCCTTCACTTCGACGCGGCCCGCGCCGACGATGCGGCCAAAGCCTTTGACGTAGTCGACCTTGTGCTTGCGCATCAGGAACTCGACGCCCTTGGTGAGCCCGTCGACGGCGTCGTCCTTCTGCTTCAGCATTTGCGGGAGATCGAGCGAGACGCCGCTCACCTTGATGCCCATCGACGGGAAGGTCTTGGCGGCCGCCTCGAAATACTCGCTCGCGTGCAGCAGCGCCTTCGACGGGATGCAACCGACGTTTAGGCAAGTTCCGCCGAGCTTGCCGCGACTCTCGACGATGGCGGTCCTCAGCCCCAATTGGCCGGCGCGGATGGCGCAATTGTATCCGCCGGGGCCGCCCCCGATGATGACGAGATCGTACGACATGAAAGCTCCAATGGAGACGCGGCGCAGCATTCGGCGCGCATGAACTTATGGCCGGAACATATGTGTTCGGACCGCCGGCTTCTAGCCGGCAAATTTGCGCATCAGCATGCCAGCTGGGAGCCGGCGGTCCAACTAGGCGCCCTGCTTATCCCAATACGCGCGATCGGCCGCGTCGACGATGAATACGAACAGGCCGACGATCAGCACAATGGCCAAAAGCGCGATCTGCGATTCCGGCGAACCGATATTCGCGAGCACCGCCTGCGGCTGCGTATAGGCGCTGACATCGATGCCCTGCACGGTGGCGACGAGCCCGCCGCTCTGTTGCTGCTGCCAAGCCCAGCGGCCGCCGAAGCAAGCAAAGCCCAGCAGCCAGGTCCAGAAGCCCTGCGTGCGGCGCATGAGGCGCACGGCGGCGATCAGGAAGAAGAGCCCTGCCGCGGCCAACAGGCCAACATCGATCCAGCTCGCGCTCGCGGCGCTTTCAGCGGCCGCGCTCTGCGCCTGCGCCACTTGGCTGTCGACCTGCGAGACGCCGCTCGCCGGCGCGTGAATATCGGCGATGACGCCTGCTGCGCCCAAGGCGCCGACAAAGCTCAGCAGCACCAAAGCCAGGAGCACCAGAATGGCCGGCCAGCGCAGAATGAACGTCATGACGTTCCCCTATCCCCTCGCTCCCCCGAGCGCGAGACAATCTATACGCGGCGGCGGGCATGCGCCAATGGAGTCCGAGAAAGCCTTTCGAGTCAGGCTCTTCTAAGGGGCGAGCGGCGCGGCTAGCCTGCGCCAGTGGAGGGAAACGACATGATGTGGATGGGCAAAGTCAGCGGGATCGCGGCGCTGGCGATGGGTGCGCTGCTGATTGGCGTCGCTGTTGTGGGCTTCGACCTGGAAATCGGCATCTTCGCCATGATCGTGATCGGCGCACTGTTGTTGCTCGCCGGCTTCCGCACGTTGCGCAAAATGTCCGGCGGCCTGCGCTTGCTGTCCGGCGCGTGGGGTCTAGCGGCGGGCTTCTCGCTCGTTCCACTCGCCCAAGCGGGCGCGTTCGACAGCTTCTTCGAGGATTTCGGCCCCCTCGCCTACGCCATGCTCGCCATCACACTCATCTCCGCCGCATGCCTTGCGCTCACGGTGCTGCACAAGGAGAAGTGAGTTACCCACAATGATCCGCGTGCGAAACGCGCAACCGCGCGCGTGACCAAAAGTTATTGGTGCGGGCGGGTGATCTGGAGATTGCCCAATGCAAGTAACGAAATTGCGCGCCCGTAGCGAGACGACCGGCCTCGTTCCTGTGGGCCAGTATTTCGCGCGCATCGCCGCTGAGCTTGAAGAAGCCAGCGTGCGCGAAGCCAAGCTGCAAGCAAAACTCGACGCCGAAGATGCGCGCTTAGAGACCCGCTATCGCCGCGCCTCCGCCGCACGCGCGAACACATACCCGCGGAGCGAAGTCCAGCTTTCGATGTAGCGCTTAGAGATCGAGCAGCATGCGCTCAGGATCTTCCAGGCCTTCCTTCACGCGCACCAGGAACGTGACCGCTTCCTTGCCGTCGACGATGCGGTGATCGTAGCTCAGCGCCAGGTACATCATCGGCCGGATCACGATCTGCTTGTCGACGACGACGGGGCGATCCTGAATCTTGTGCATGCCGAGAATGCCCGATTGCGGCGCATTCAGGATCGGCGTGGACATGAGCGAGCCATAGACGCCGCCATTCGAGATCGTGAACGTCGCGCCCTGCAAGTCTTCCAGCTTCAGATGGCCGTCGCGGGCCTTGACGCCGAGTTCGCCGATCTCCTGCTCAATCTCGGCCATCGATTTGCGATCGGCTTCACGGATCACCGGGACGACGAGGCCGCGATCGGTGCCGACGGCGATGCCGATGTCGTAGAAATTCTTGTAGATGATGCTGTCGCCGTCGATCTCGGCGTTGACGTTCGGAATCTCTTTCAGCGCCGCGACGCAGGCCTTCACGAAGAAGCTCATGAAGCCGAGCTTCACGCCGTGCTTGCGCTCGAAATTGTCCTTGTATTTGTTGCGCGCCGCCATGATGGCCGACATGTCGGCCTCATTGAACGTCGTCAGCATCGCCGCCGAATTCTGCGCTTCCTTTAGGCGACGGGCGATGGTCTGACGCAGACGCGTCATCTTCACGCGCTCTTCGCGCTCGCCGACCGGGCGGGCCACGAGCGTTTGCTGTGGCGCCGCGGGTTGCGCCGACGCGGCGCGATTTTCGATGATCGAGAGCGCGTCGGACTTGGTGAGACGGCCATCCTTGCCGCTGCCGGTCATGCCCGAAACATCCACGCCGGCCTCGGAGGCGATGCGCTGCACCGACGGCGGCGCTTGCTTGGCGCCGGCGCTCGCGGCCGGCTGTTGCGGCGCGGGCGCGGCGGCGGGCTTCGGCGCTTCAGCTTTCGGCGCGGCGGCCGCCGGCTGCGCGCCTGCGCCGCCCATGCGGCCGAGCAATGCGCCGATGCCAACCGTGTCGCCTTCATTGGCGACGATCTCGCCCAACACGCCAGCTTCGGGCGCCGAGACTTCGACCGAAACCTTATCGGTTTCGAGTTCGACTAAGGTCTCGTCTTTCTTCACGCTGTCGCCGGCCTTTTTCAGCCACTTGGCGACGGTCGCCTCACTGACGCTTTCGCCCAAAGTCGGCACAACGATATCGGTCATCGAAATTCTCTAGCTCCTCGCTTCAGCGCTCACTTAGAGCGCGATGCGCTAAAAATCACCCCAAAGCCGCCTGCAGCAGCTCGTCCAATTCTTTCAAATGCTTGGACATGAGCCCCGCCGCGGTCGAGGCGCTGGCGGGACGGCCCGCGTAGCGCGCCCGCTTAGCCTTCACGTCGAGCTTCTCAAGCGTCAGCTCGATCCACGGATCGACGAACGTCCAGCCGCCCATGTTCTTGGGCTCTTCCTGGCACCAGACGAGTTCGGCGTTCGGGAAGCGCTGCAGCTCCGTCATCACCGACTTCATCGGCCAGGGATAAAATTGTTCCAGGCGCAGGATGTAAACATCATCCAGGCCGCGCTTCTCGCGCTCATCAAGCAGATCATAATAGACTTTGCCCGAGCACATGATCACGCGGCGGATTTCGCTGTCGCCCTTGAGTTGGATCGTGGTGTGGCCGTTGTGCAATTGGGCGTCGTCCCACAAGACCCGGTGGAACGAAGTCCCTTCCGCCATCTCCGACAGCGACGAGACCGCCTTCTTGTGCCGCAGCAGCGATTTCGGCGTGAATACGATCAGCGGCTTGCGGAACTCGCGATGCAGCTGGCGGCGCAACACATGGAAATAATTGGCCGGCGTCGTGCAATTGACGACCTGCAGATTATCTTCCGCACATTGCTGCAAGAAGCGCTCAATGCGCGCCGAACTGTGCTCCGGCCCCTGCCCTTCATAGCCGTGCGGCAACAGCATCACGAGACCGGACATGCGCAACCATTTGCGCTCCCCGGACGAGATGAATTGGTCGATCACGACCTGCGCGCCGTTTACGAAGTCGCCGAACTGCGCTTCCCAGAGCGTCAGCGTTTTCGGATCGGCCAGCGTGTAGCCGTACTCGAAGCCCAGCACCGCCTCTTCAGAGAGCAGCGAGTCGATGACTTCGTAATGCGCTTGGCCGGGGCGGATATTGTTGAGCGGCGTGTAGCGCTCTTCCGTGGTCTGATCGATGAAATGCGAGTGGCGTTGGCTGAACGTGCCGCGGCAGGAATCCTGGCCGCTCAGACGTACATTGTAGCCTTCGTCCAACAGCGTCGCGAACGCCAGATGTTCAGCGAGCGCCCAGTCGACGCCGTGGCCGTCATCGATCGCCTTACGGCGTGTCTCGACCACGCGCTGTACGGTTTTGTGCATGTCGAATTCGCGCGGAATTTTGGTGATCGCACGACCCAGCTCGCGCAGGCGATCAATGCGCACGTCGGTTGCGCCGCGGCGGTCGTCATCCTTCGGCGTCGAAAGACCGGCCCACTCACCATCGAGCCAATCCGCCTTGTTGACCTTGAACGCCTTGCCGGCGTCGAATTCGACATCGAGAAAGGCGTTGAACTCGTTCTCCCACGCCTCGACCTCGGCCTGGCTGACGACGCCTTCATTGACAAGTCGGCGCGTATAGAGCGTCAACGTCGTCGGCTGGTCTTTCACACGCCGATACATGATCGGCTGCGTCATGGTCGGATCGTCGCCTTCGTTGTGACCGAAGCGGCGATAGCAGAACATGTCGATGACGACGTCCTTGCCGAAGATCTGACGATATTCCGTGGCGACCTTCGCCGCGAACACCACCGCTTCCGGGTCGTCGCCGTTCACGTGGAAGATCGGCGCCTGCACCATGAGCGCGACGTCGGACGGGTACGGCGACGAGCGCGAATAGTGCGGCGCCGTCGTGAAGCCGATCTGGTTGTTGATGATGAAGTGCATCGTGCCGCCGGTGCGATAACCGCGCAGACCGGAAAGCGCGAAACACTCGGCCACCACGCCCTGCCCCGCGAACGCGGCGTCGCCGTGGATCAAGAGCGGCATCACCCGCGAGCGTAGCTTGTGTAGCGCTTCGGCATCCTCGGCCCAGGTTGCGCGCTTAGCTTGCTTGGCGCGCGATTTGCCGAGCACGACCGGATTGACGATCTCAAGGTGCGACGGGTTCGCGGTCAGCGACAAGTGCACATTGTTGCCGTCGAACGAACGATCGCTCGAAGCGCCCAAGTGATACTTCACGTCGCCCGAGCCGAGCACGTCATCCGGAGTCGCCGAGCCGCCTTGGAATTCGTGGAAGATCGCCTGATAAGGCTTGCCCATCACGGCGGCGAGCACGTTCAGGCGGCCACGGTGCGCCATGCCGAGGATGATCTCTTCAACACCCATCGCGCCGCCGCGCTTGATGATCTGTTCGAGCGCCGGCAGCATCGCTTCGCCGCCGTCGAGGCCGAAGCGCTTGGTGCCGGGATGGCGCTTGTGCACGAATTTCTCGAAGGTCTCGCCTTCGATCAGCTTCTTCAGGATCGCGCGCTTGCCTTCGGCGGTGAACGCAATCTGCTTGTCCGGCCCTTCGATGCGCTCTTGCAGCCAAGCCTTCTCGGCCGGGTCCGTGATGTGCATGAACTCGACGCCGACGGTCGAGCAATAGGTGCGCTTCAGGATCGCCAGCATCTCATTGACGGTGGCGGTCTGCAGACCAAGCACGCCGTCGATAAAGATCGGCCGGTCCATGTCGCGCGGGCCGAAACCGTGATTGGCCGGATCAAGTTCGGCCGGCGGCTGGCGCACCTCGATGCCGAGCGGATCAAGCGTCGCCGCCAAGTGACCGCGCGTGCGATAAGCGCGGATCATCATCAGCGCGCGCACGGAATCGCGGGCCGCTTGCTGCACGTCCTGCTGCGATGCGCCAGCCGGCAGGCGGGCGGCGACTTTCTGTTCAAGCTTCGCGGCGAGGCCCGCCCAATTGCCGTCCAACAGCGCGGTCGTTTCCGTCGTCTGCGGCTGCGCCAATTCTGGACGATACCATGCCGGACCAGACACGGCTTTGCGAATGGAGGTGGGATCGTCGCGCAACTGCGAGAAGAAATTGCGCCAAGACTGATCGACCGAATTCGGGTCGTTCAGATATTTCTCGTGCATGCGCTCCACGAACGTGGCGTTGGCCGCATCGAGGAAACTCGTCTCGAGCATGGCTGTGTTCGGCAAGCTACGGGCGTCGTCCGCCATGGGTGCGCTGGACCTCTCGGAATTTCGCGAAACGCAGCAGGGATATAGGCGCGCGCTCGCGGGCGCGCCCCTTCTAAAGTGCGTCGCCAGAGGATTGAAGGCCTGCGCTGACGCAGGGCTACAGAAATGGCGCCAGCGCGATTAGCTTTTCAGCAACTCAGCCATCGTGCGGCCGAGCGCGGCCGGGTGCGGCGCGACTTTGATGCCGGCGGCTTCCATTGCGGCGATCTTGGATTCCGCGTCGCCCTTGCCACCCGAGATGATCGCGCCGGCGTGGCCCATGCGGCGGCCGGGAGGCGCCGTGCGGCCAGCAATGAAGCCGACGGTCGGCTTCCAGCGGCCCTTCTTCTTCTCGTCGGCCAGGAATTGGGCGGCGTCTTCTTCCGCCGTGCCGCCGATCTCGCCGATCATGATGATCGATTGCGTTTCCGGGTCTGCCAGGAAAAGCTCCAGCATATCAATGAATTCGGTGCCCTTCACCGGGTCACCGCCGATGCCGACGGCCGTGGTTTGGCCCAAGCCTTCGTTCGTCGTCTGGAACACCGCCTCATAAGTCAGCGTGCCAGAACGCGAGAGCACGCCAACCTTGCCCTTCGAGAAGATCGAGCCCGGCATGATGCCGATCTTGCACTCGTTTGGCGTCAGCACGCCCGGGCAATTGGGGCCGATCAGGCGGGACTTGGACTTTTCCAGCTTCGCCTTCACCCGCACCATATCCAGCACCGGGATGCCCTCGGTGATGCAGATGATGAGCGGGATTTCCGCGTCGATCGCTTCTTCGATCGCGGCCGCGGCGCCTGGCGGCGGCACGTAGATCACAGTCGCGTCGGCGCCGGCTTTTTCCTTGGCCTCAGCCACACTTGCGAACACCGGCAGGCCCAGATGCGTCGTGCCCGCTTTGCCCGGCGACACGCCGCCCGTCATCTTGGTGCCGTAGGCGATGGCCTGTTCCGAGTGGAACGTGCCGTTCTTCCCGGTGAAGCCCTGGCAGATGACGCGCGTGGCGGCGTTGACGAGAATAGACATGAGCTAAGCGGCCCCCGTGGCGCTGGAAAAATCGAGAATGCGGCCAGCGGCATAACGCAGCCGCGAAATCTTGCAAACCCTGCCCGAACGTCGCCCCTGCTCCATCATCAGCGTAGAACGCTCAGTCCGTGGGCAGGCGCGTCATTCGTAAAGAATTCTCGTTTCGAGACTGGAACTCGATCTGGCGTCAATCTAAGGTAGCCGAGATGCGGCGGCGGAAGCCTGCGGCCGTGGGGAGGGGAAAATGCTGAAACATGTCCGCGCGCTCGCCGCGCTTGCGATGCTTGTCGCCGTGACCGCGTGCGCGACCGCGGCGCCGCGCACATTTCAAGGTGAGTTCGAGCGGCCCGCGGACAATTCCCGTATCCTGGTGATGACACCCGACGTCCAACTCGCGGTGTTGACCGCCGCCGGGCTGCAAGAGCCGCGCGAAGATTGGTCGATTTCGGGGCGCGACAATCTCACCACAGCCGTCGCCACGCTCATTCAGGCGCAAAGCCACACCACGTCGTCGCTTGATCCCGCCACGGCGATGGAGGGGCGCGTTGGTCAAGTCATCCGTTTGCATGACGCGGTTGGCACCTCGATCCTCGCCATCAATTACGGCTTCTACAGCGTGCCCACGCGGAACGACGATTTCACCTGGACCCTGGGCGAAGGCGTCCAGGAACTCGCGACCACGTACAATGCCGACTACGCGCTCTTCGTCACCGCGCGCGGCTCCTACGCGAGCGCAGGTCGTGTCGCCGCCATGGTCGGCTTGGCCATGCTAGGCGTTGGCGTGCCGCTTGGCGGACAACAAGCCTTTGCCTCACTTGTCGATCTGCGCACCGGCAACGTGATTTGGTTCAATGTCGTCACCGCGTCGCCGAACCAGGATATGCGTCAGATTGAAGGCGCCGCTTCGTTGGCGGAGACCCTGATGCGGGGTGCGCCGCTGTGAGACGGCTTGCGCTCGCCAGCACGCTCCTGATCGCGGCGACTAGTCTCGCATTCGCGCAGGAGGCGCCGCCGCTCGTGGGGCCGCCAGTGGAGCCGCTCGCGCAGGCGCCCGCAATGGCGTCGCCGCCGCCCCCTCCTCCACCCGCGCGCGCGCGCCCCGAGTCATCGACGGACGAAGGCGGATTGTGGGGCGTCTCCGACCGCGCCGAGCAGCAGGCGCGCGCATCCGGCCAACTTGAGACCGACCCCGCGCTGAACGCTTATGTCCGCGACGTCGCCTGCCGCGTCGCCGCTGAGTATTGCGGCGACATCCGGCTCTACATCATGAACCGGCCGTTCTTTAACGCGTCGATGGCGCCGAACGGCTACATGGAAGTGTGGTCCGGGCTGCTGCTGCGCGCCGAGGATGAAGCGCAGCTTGCCTTCGTGCTGGGACACGAAACCGCGCATTACGGCGAGCGCCATTCGCTGGAGGCGCTGCGCGCGACACGCGCACGGGCGACGGGCGCGATGATCGCAAGCGTCGTCATTGCGGCTGCTGGCACAGCGGCCGCCGTCAATTCCCCAAACTCCGCCTCATCCATTTCAGACGTCACGCGCATCGCCGTCGATGCGGTGTACCTCGGCACGATCGCCTCATTGTTCGGATTCTCGCGGGAGAATGAGACGGAGGCGGACAATGTGGGCTTCGACCACGCGGTGGCGGCGAACTACGATCCCAGCGCCGGTCAACGTATCTGGACGTCGCTGATGGCCGAGACCGCGGCCTCGGATAATCCGGACACGCGCCGCCGCGAAACCCGCGGCAGCATCTTCAGCACGCACCCGCTTTCGGCCGAGCGCGTTGAAGCGCTCAGCGCGCGCGCGGCCGCGCACAGCGGCACAGGGCAAACGCACCGCGAGCGCTATCGCGCCGTAATCCGCCCATTCTTGGACGAATGGCTGCGCGCCGATCTGCGTCGGCGGGATTATGGTCAAACAGCGCATCTTCTGAATCAGCTCGCCGCGCACGGCGAAGACCTCGGCGTGATCGAGTATTATCGCGGTGAGATTTGTCGCTTGCGTCGCGCCGAAGGCGATCGCGCAAGCGCGCTGCAGCATTACGCTAACGCCATTGCCCACGCGGACGCGCCTGCGGCTGCATGGCGCGAACTCGGCGAGTTCGCCGCGCGCGACGGCCGCCACGCCGAGGCGGCGGCGCATTTCACAACGTATCTGGAGCGCGCGCCGAACGCGGAAGACCGCGCCTTGGTCGAAGCGCGCCTCGCGCAAATCAATGCTCAGACGGGAGGGGTTCAATGAGCTTTACAGTCACGCGGCGCGCCGCACTATGGGGCGTCGTCGCCAGCGGCGCCGCGCTCAGTAGCTGCGCCACGTCCACGCTCGTGCCGCAAGGCGCATACACGGCCAACGATGCATTCAGCATCACACTACAGCGCCCGTGGTCCGATTTGACCAATTACATGATGCCGCGTCCGCCAGGCGTGCGCATGCTGTCGATCGACGGCCCCATGCTCAATCGCCTCTATCTGGCGACCATCGAGCCCGGCGGCTCGCTGGTGCGCCCAGCCGATCGCGACACGCCCCGCCCGACCTATCGCGCCGACATGGGCGACACGGAAATCGTCGAATTCATCACTGATTGCGTCGCGGTCGAATTCCAGTCGCCGGAAGCCAGCGCGCTGCGGCCGCAGAATTTTGGTTCGCTCCCCGGTGTGCGCTTTGATCTAGCGACGCGCACTCAAGCGGGCCTCGACATCGGCGGCGCGGCCCTCGCGGCGCGTGGCGCCAGCGACAAGCTTCACGTCATGCTCTATTTGGCGCCGCGCGAGCATTATTACGCGCGCCTGCTGCCGGACGTGGAAGCCGCCTTCGCCAGCGCAACCCTGGCCTAGGCAAAATTTCCAGCTGCGAAATCAACCGGTTGGGGCTGAGCTCAGCCTCAACACGCAGCCGTGCGTTTACATGACTGTCGAATGACAGTTTTATGACAACTCGATGACGGCTTGATGAAGGCTGACAACAGCCCGCGCCGCCCTTGGGAGGTCATGCACATGCTTAAGTCCCTGATTTCTGGTGTTATTGCTGCCATCGCCTGTGTCGGCGTCGCAAGCGCGGAGCCTGTGGTGCAGGTCGCCGATGGCGAACGCGCCATCCCGGTCCGTTACGCGGATCTCAATTTCTCAAGCGACCAGGACGCGCGCGCCATGCTGAGCCGGCTGCGCTATGCCGCCTACACCGTGTGCGACCCGAACGAAGTTGAGCGCCAAGCGCCAGATTATCGCCGCCAAGAGCGCGCCTGCCGTAGCGAAGCGCTGGAAGACGCGCTGCTGCGCCTCGACGCCCCGCAAGTCACGGCCGTGCATCAGCGCCGCTGAAGCAGCGGCGCCGGCTCAGCCCATAATGAAGGCGTTGAGCTTGTTGCCGTCCGGATCGCGGAAATAGGCGGCGTAAAAGCCGCCGTCGCCGCGTGGGCCAGGCTTGCCTTCGCAAGAGCCGCCGTGCGCCAGCGCGATCTCATAGACGCGGTGGATTTGGTCCTTGTCCTTGCACTCAAGCGCCACCATGACGCCGTTGCCGACCGTCGCTGCTTTGCCGTCGAACGGGGCGGTGAGGCCAATGCCCGCGCCGCCGCCCGGCGTGCCCCAGGCAATTGCGCCCGGCCATTCCATCATCCGCCCCGTGCCAAGCTCCTTGGCGATCGCATCATAAAATTTCGCGCCGCGTTCAAGATCATTGGTGCCAAGCGTCACGTAACCGATCATGGCGTCTCCTCCTCTTTGTTCGGGAACCATAGCACTCAGCGCGGTGGAACCAATTACGCGTCGATGAATTGACGCGCCATTCAAACGCGCGGCTCTGACCGAGTCAGGCGTACGAAGGCGAACCCGAGCAATGCACTGAGCGTCGGGACAAGAAACGACGCGACCGCGAAGGCGCCTGACGCACCTTGAAAGAAACCGAGGAAGGGCAGCGACAGCATAAAGAAGACGCCGCCAATCATAGGCGCGAAGGTCAATATCGCGCCCCATCCTCTCAGACGCTTGTCGATGGCAATCAGCGCGCCAATCGCCCCCGGCAGAAAAGCAGCGAGGGCGAGAAGCAACATCGCCTACCCCTTAACCGCCTTCACGATCTTCCGGGCCGCGTCTTCCAGATCATCCGCGCTGATCACGTTCAGACCGCTTTCGTTGATGATCTTCTTGCCGAGTTCGACATTGGTGCCCTCAAGGCGCACGACCAGCGGCACTTTCAGTCCCACTTCCTTCACCGCCGCGATCACGCCTTCGGCGATGACATCGCACTTCATGATGCCGCCGAAGATGTTGACGAGGATGCCCTTCACCTTCGGGTCGGCGGTGATGATCTTGAACGCCGCCGTCACCTTCTCTTTCGAAGCGCCGCCGCCGACATCGAGGAAGTTGGCCGGCTCCGAGCCAAACAGCTTGATGATGTCCATCGTCGCCATTGCCAGGCCCGCGCCATTGACCATGCAGCCAATGTCGCCATCGAGTGCGATGTAGGCGAGGTCATACTTGGAGGCTTCGATTTCCTTTTCGTCCTCTTCGCCGAGGTCGCGCAGCTCAGCCCATTCCGGGTGACGGAAGCCGGCGTTGGAATCGAAGCTCACTTTCGCGTCGGCGCAAACGAGCTTGTTGTCTTCCGTGACGATCAGCGGATTGATCTCGAGCATGCTCATGTCGCTCTTCACGAACGCCGTGTAGAGCTTGCCCACGAGATCGGCGCATTGCCCGGCCAGGTCGCCCGAGAGGCCAAGTGCTGCGGACACCTTCGCCGCATCAGCGGCGGTGGGGCCCGTGGCCGGATCGATCGCGACAGTGGTGATCTTTTCCGGCGTGTCGTGCGCGACTTCTTCGATGTTCATGCCGCCAGCTTCGGACGCCACGAAGGCGACGCGGCCGGTTTCACGATCGACCAGCGCGGAGAGGTAAAACTCCTTCGCGATCTTCATGCCTTCTTCGATGTAGATGCGCTTCACGACGCGGCCAGCTTCGCCGGTCTGCAACGTCACCAACGTGTTGCCCAGCATTTGCTGCGCGTAGAGGCCCACGTCTTCCGGCTTGAAGGCGATGCGCACGCCGCCCTTCTCGCCTGCCGCCGCTTCCTTGAACTTGCCCTTGCCGCGGCCGCCCGCATGGATCTGGCTCTTCACAGCCCAAACCGAGCCGCCAAGCTTCGCCGCGGCGTCCACCGCCTCCTCAGGCGTGAAGGCCGGGAAGCCGCGCGGCACCGGCGCGCCAAAGCTCTTCAGGACGGCTTTGCCTTGGTATTCGTGGATGTTCATCGGGGCCCCTCGAAATGGTCGCCGCGTTCTTACAGGCCAATTTGCGCCGCCGCCAACCCCGCCAATGCGCATGCGGCGATCAATGCCAGCAAATTGGCCTTGAACCGGATCAGCGCCACCGTCGCGACAACCGCCAGGGCGATCATCCAGAGCCGGGCCGAGCCCAAATCCGGCAACTCGACCGGCCCTAGCGTCAGCTGCCGCTCAAACAGCGCATGCGCCGCGAAAAAGAGCGCCAGTTTCGCGATGACGCCAAGCACGGCAGCGGTAATCGCCGCCAAGGCGCCAGCCGCGCGGCGATTGTTCTCCAACCGCTCCGCCATCGGCGCGCCGGCGAAGATCCAGACAAAGCTCGGCGCGAACGTGCACCAGAGCGCCATCGCCGCGCCCGCGAGCGCCAAGCCCCAACCGGCCGCGCTCCAGCCCGCCATGAAGCCCACAAATTCATTCACGAGGATCAATGGACCAGGCGTCGTCTCCGCGAGGCCCAAGCCGTCGATCATCTGCGCCGTCGTCAACCAGCCGCGCGCGACCGCTTCCGCCGTAAGATACGCCAACAGCGCATACGCGCCGCCAAAGGTGACGCAGGCGAGGATCGAAAACAGCAGCGCGACTTGGAACAGCACGTGCTCCGTACCGACCGTGAGCGCGACCAGCGCTGGCGGCGCGAGCCAGAGGACGAACCAAAGTCGTGCGTGCTTCCATGCTCCCCCGCGCGCGGGGGAGTTGTCAGGCCGCGCAGCGGACTGACTGAGGGGGGCGTGCACATCGCCCTCCCCTCGTTCCGCTCGGACCTCCCCCGCACGCGGGGGAGGAGTAAGCGCGCCAACCAAGGCCGCGATGACGATCACCGCTGGAAACGGCGCGTTGAACAGCAGCGCGACAAACGCAGCGATCGCGATCCACAGCGCGAGCGACGTTTTCAGCGCGCGTTTGCCGACCTTGAACAGCGCCTCGGCAACAAGGGCGACCACCGCGCATTTCACGCCATCAAACGCGGCGGCGACAAGCGGCTGTGTCCCATACACAACGTAAAGCGCACTCAGGCACAGCACCACGAGCGCGCCCGGCAGTACGAATAGCCAGCCAGCAATCAGCGCGCCGGCCCAGCCGCGCAAGCGCCAGCCCACATAAGTCGCAAGCTGCTGCGCCTCCGGCCCGGGCAACAACATGCAGAACGCCAGCATGCGCTGGAACCGCGTCTCATCGATCCACTGACGCTCATCCACGAACACGCGATGCATCAGCGCGATCTGACCAGCCGGCCCGCCAAAGCCGAGGCAGCCTACCTTCAGAGATTCCCGAAACAGCGTCGAAAGACTTGGCGCGCTTGCAGACATACCCTCACCCATGAAGCATCGCGCGATGCTTGGGCGAGGCGCCTGACAGCGGGAGATCGCGCGTCCCGCGCATCGATATTTAGCTCGGTTTGTTCATGCCCGCAATCGCGCCAGCTTCGGACGGCGCTTTATCTTCGCCATAGGCGATCTCGCCCGCCGACACCGATGTGCCGAGCTGCGGTGCGAATTCTTCTTTGCTCGTGGATTGCTCGCGCGTTGTCCGCCGCCAGAACATCGCCGCGCACACGAGCGTCGCCGCCGCGCCCGCGAACCAGAATATCCCCGCAACATCGAACCAATCGACCAACGGTCCCATGATCAGCGGTCCAAGCACCGAGCCCGCCGCCCACACGAACAGCAACCCCGCCGCCGACTGCGCAAGCCTCCCTGGCTCAGCGCGATCGGCCATGTGCGCCACGGCGATGCCGTAGAAGCTGAGCGCGCCCGATCCCCACAGGAAGAACAGCAGCGCCGCCGACCAATGCAGCAACTGCCCGCTCCAGATCGCCAGCGCATAGGCGGACGACGCCGCGATCACGGCGAGACCCGCGATCACCAGACGCCGATCAATGCGATCCGACAACCGGCCCGCCGGCCATTGCAGCAACAGCGAGCCGATGAAGGCCACCGAATAGAATTCAGCTGCGGCGTTGTCGCCATAATGCTGCGCGGCATAGAGCGGCGCGAGCGCCAGCACGCCGCCATTCACCAGCCCTGCCCCGAAGCTGCCGATGACAGCCGCAGGCGCGGTCGCGAATTGTTCGACAAGCGCCAAGGGCTGCGCCTTCGGCGGCGCGGGCTGCTCGGCCACGGTGAAACAAATTGGCAGCATCGAAAGCGCGGCAAGCGATGCGGCGATCATCCACGGCTCCGGCGCATCGGCGGCGTAGTCGAAGGCCAGAAACGGGCCGACCGCCAGAGCGCCCTTGGTGAGCACCATATAGACGCTCATCACCTCGCCGCGGACGCGGGTGTCGATCGAATGACTGAGCCAGCTTTCGATCACCGCAAACATCAGCGCGACCGAAACGCCGGCGGCCATGCGCGTGACGCCCCAGACCCAGATGTCGGTGCTAAAGTGCAACGCCAGTGTCGACACCGCGAACACGGCGGCGCTGCCCGCATAAACGCGAATGTGGCCCACGCGCGCGAGCATCTGCGTCGCGATCATCGCGCCCATCATGAAGCCGGCGGAATACGACGCCGCGATCAAGCCAAGCGCCGTGCGCGAATGGCCGTCTTCCGCCACAGCGAGCGGAAGGCGAACGCCCAGCAATCCCCCCGCCAATTGCAGGATTGTAACGGCGGCGATCAGCGCGGCGACGTTGCGCAGCAGGTTCGTCATTGGAACGCTGGCTACATAGGTGTGTTCGCCGACGTGCGAAACAGGTCAATCCACGCTTCTACCCAAAGAAAAATGCATAGAAGAACCGGCCAGGAATGAAGGTCAGCAACCCTGCAACGATCAGTCCGCCCAGGAACATGCCGGTCATGGCGCGCTGATGCGCTTGAACCTTCCTATGGCGAATGGCGTAGATCGCCATCGGCAGGCCAATGATCGTCCAGCCGCTCAGCAAATGGATGAACGACCAGGTGTCGCCATTGATGCCTGTGATGAACAGGCTCGACACGGCAGTCACGGCCATCGCGATCACCCAGGCCCAACCCAGCGTCTTGTGGAAGCGGCTCCCCTTGGGCTGGACCAGGATGATCGTTCCCATGGCGAGCGCCGCCAGCGCCGCCACGATGTGGATTTGCACCTTGAGCGGCAATTCCGCGGCCAGCGCCCAGTCCGGCGCGTGCGGCTTAAAGCCCACGTGGCCGAGGTAGCGCGCCAGATCATTCCGGATAGGCCAGAGCGAGGCCGCCACCGCGACCAGCAAAACAAGCCACCCTAAGTGCGGGCGGATACGATGAAAGAGAGAGGCTTGTTCGGTCACGGGGTCGATGCTCCAGTCCGGGTCTGCTAGAGCCCTGACCGAACTTAGGAGCCCTCGCACTCGACCATGCGCGAACCAACCGATCCTTTGCGCCAAACGCCAGCCACCGCAGCTCACGCTTCGCCAAATGCGGTCCAGAATTCCGAGCCTTTAAACAAGACGCTACGGAACATCGGCATCGCCGCCGGCGCCGGCGTATTCCTGGCGCTGGTCGGGGCGATGGGCATGGACAGCCTGCCGCTGACGACACGCCTGCTCTATTGGGTGCCGCTCATGGTCGGCGGTAGCGGCGTCGCCCACATAATCACGATCGCCATGGGCCGCTTTCCACGCCTCAGCGAAAACCCCTGGGTGTTCGGCGCCCTCCTCTCCTCCGCGCTGACGCTGCCAATCACGCTGATCGTGTGGCTCTACACGACCTGGATGGTCGGCACGGATTTGAACTGGCGGGTCATTCCCCAAATCACCGGCAGCGTGTTCATCATCTGCGTCGCCATGACGGCGATCATGATCCTGGTGAATTGGCCAGGCCGCGTCACGCACGCGCCCCCCGCCGGCGCGCCCGTCCCCAGCATCCGCTTCATGGAGCGCTTGCCGCCCAAGCTGAGGGGTGCGGTGATCTACGCGGTCTCCTCGGAAGATCATTATTTACGCCTGCACACCTCGAAGGGCAGCGACCTCATCCTGATGCGCCTCAGCGACGCGATCGGCGAATTGGAGGGCCTCGAAGGCGCGCAGACCCATCGCTCCTGGTGGGTGGCGAAGGACGCGGTCGAAAGCAGCCGGCGCGACGGCGACAAGATGGTGCTTGTTCTCAAAGGCGGCGTGGAGGCGCCGGTGAGCCGCCCCAATGTCAGGCCATTGCGCGAGGCTGGCTGGTTCTAGCCCAATCCGAGCGTGTAACGCTCCAGATGTCGTGCGGCATACCGGCGTGCAATGTGCTGGCGCGAACCCGCATGCCGAGGCGTTCCGCCAGCTTCTGTGACGGCGCGTTCGCCGCGTGGATCAGGCTGACGATCTCGTCCAAGCCAAAATTGGCGAACACCCAATCGCCGGCCGCGCGCGCCGCCTCGAACGCATAACCCCTGCCCCAATATTCGCGCCGCAGCCCCCAACCGAGTTCAAAGCCGACCCAGCATTCTGGCTGCCAAGCGCCGACGCGGCCGACGAACGCGCCGCTCGCCTTCTCTTCCACCGCGAACAGGCCATAGCCGCGCAGCGCCCAATGGCCAACAAACAACGCTAAGTCGCGCCAAGCCTCCGCCCGTGATTTCGCCCGCTGATCGCCGGTGAGAAAGCGCGCGACCTCCGCATCCGCCATCATCGCCGCGAAGCCGCCGTCCAGATCGTCCTCACGCCACCCGCGCAGCACCAGACGCTCCGTCTCGATGCGCGGCACGTCGCGAAGATCGAACATCACCTACTCCGTCGCGCGGAACACCCAATCGCTATCGGCGGCAAGGTACGCGAAGATCGCCCATGCAGCCACGTTCTGGCGAAGCGCTTCGGGATCGATCTTGTCGAGCGTGTCGTCGGCCGTGTGGTGATAGTCGAAATAATCCAAGCCATCTTGGCCGAGATCAACCACTGGCACACCCGCCGCGCGCAACGCGCCCGTGTCGGCGCCGCCAGTTGCCGCATTGTCGCCCATATTGATGCCGAGGGGCGCGAGTTGGCGTTGGATCGCGCGACCATAGGGCAGCGCCGCATCAGAAAAGCGTGTGCGGAAGCGATAGATACGGCCCGCGCCAAAATCGCTCTCGGCGGCGACGATGTGGTTTTCGTTGGCATGCATGCGCCCATAGGCAGCGCCGCCATGCACGCCGTTTTCTTCCGCGCCCGCAAGCAGAATGCGGATGGTGCGGCGCGGACGACGCGGCAGGTCCTGGATCAGGCGCGCCGCGGCGGTGATAATCGCGACACCGGCGCCGTCATCAATCGCGCCCTGCCCCAAATCCCAGGAATCCAAATGCGCGGCGAGCACGATGATCTCGTCCGGCCGTTCGCGGCCGCGCACTTCGGCGATCACATTGCCTGAAGGCGCATTGTCGCGAATGTCGGCTTCTATGTTGAGGTTCACGCGCGTTGGTCCCCGCGCGATCAGACGCGCGAGTTGATCGGCGTCAGCCGGCGAGATCGCCGCGGCGGGCAGCGAGGCGCCGTCGGCTTGCCGCGATGAGCCGCCCTGGTGCGCAAAACGATGCGGGTCGGTGCCAACAGAGCGAATGAGGCACGCAACCGCGCCCTTCGCTTGCGCCACTGGCGCGCAGCGACCGCGTTTGGCGACGGCCGCGCCATAGCCCGAACCATCCTGCGTGCGCGTCATGCGTTCATCGATGAACACGATACGGCCGGCAACCGCACTATTCGGCGCAGCCTCCAACGCCGCCATGTCGGCAAAGCGCACAACCTCAGCTTCAAGCCCGCCTTGCGGCGTTGATGGCGAGCCGCCGAGTGCGGCCGTCACCATGTATTGGCGCGATGGCGAGACAATGAACGCTTCCTGGCGGCGTGCGTGCCAGAACGGAATGGTGAAATCCTCGGTGCGCACATTGGCGAAGCGGTTCTCGCGCAACATCGCCTCGGCCCACACGCGCGCTCGCGCTTCTTCGGGCGAGCCCGCCAGACGCGGGCCAATTTCGGTGACCAGGTCTTCAACAATGTCCCAAGCCAGATCGCTCTGCAGCGCCCGCTCGCGCAAACGATCCACGTTGCGCTGTTGCTCAGCGCTGATCGGCGCAACTTGCGGCGACGGTGGCGGAGTCACGGCAACCACATGCCCAGGGGGCGGCGTCTGCGCCTGCGCCGCCGATGCAAACGCCAATACCGCCAAACTCAGCGCCAAGTTCCGCATGCAATCCCCCAAAATCGTGCCGCCAAAGTGGCGACGCGCGCCAGCGATGCAAGGGCGTTTGCGACGATCAGCGTGCGCGGCGCGCTTTCCAGTCGGCTTTGCTTTGGCCGTAAATGTCGACCTTATGCATCTCGAACGGCGGGGCCAGCGCCACGTCTTCGCGCTGCACCGATGAGCCCAGGCGCTTCGCTAGCGCGATCGACGGCGCGTTCTCCTTGTCGATGCAATGGATCACGTTCTCCCAGCCGAGCTGATCGAACGCCCAATCGATCGCGGCTGTCGCGCCTTCAGCAGCGAAGCCCTGCCCCGCCGCACTCGCCTTCAAACCCCAGCCCACTTCATCGCCTGGCCAGCCGCCTTCCTTGCCGCCTGGACGCCACGGTCCAAGCCGGCCGATCCATTCGCCCGTGTCGCGTCGCAGCACCGAGAACATCGAATAGCCCAACAACGCCCACGCGCCCGTCAGCGTCGCCATCATCCGCCACGCCCCATCGCGCGGCGTGACGCCGCCGATAAAGCGCATCGTATCCTCTTCGGACGCCATCTCGGCAAAGCCATCGAAATCCGCGTGGATCGGCGGACGTAGGATCAGGCGTTCAGTTGTAAGCGTCGGGCCAAGGCTCATGTGCGCGAGCCTAAACAAAACGCCGCCGCAAGCCAAAGACTTGCGGCGGCGTCCCTTCAGGCTTGCGACGATGCGTTAGCCGACCGACGGATCGATCCCCTTGCACGCCTCGACCAAGCCCTTCACGGCGTTCACCGAGTGATCGAACATCGCGCGTTCTTCGGCGCCGAGTTCGATTTCGATCACCTTCTCCACGCCGCCCGCGCCGATAATGCACGGCACGCCGACATACATGTCGTTCAGGCCGTACTCGCCCTTCAAATTCGCGGCGCACGGAAGCACGCGCTTCTTGTCGCGCAGATAGGACTTCGCCATCACGATCGCGCTTTCAGCCGGCGCGTAGAAGGCCGAGCCCGTCTTCAAGAGGCCGACGATCTCGGCGCCGCCATCACGCGTGCGCTGCACGATCTGATCGAGCTTCTCTTGCGTCGTCCAACCCATCTTCACGAGGTCCGGCAGCGGAATGCCGGCGACCGTCGAATAGCGCACCAGCGGCACCATCGTGTCGCCGTGGCCGCCGAGCACGAAGGCCGTCACGTCTTCAACCGAGACCTTGAACTCTTCCGCGAGGAAATAACGGAAACGTGCACTGTCGAGCACGCCGGCCATGCCAACGACCTTGTTGTGCGGCAGCTTCGAGAATTGGCGCAGCGCCCACACCATTGCATCCAACGGATTGGTGACGACGATGACGAACGCGTTCGGCGCGTGTTGCGCGATGCCCTCGCCCACCGCCTTCATGACTTTGAGATTGATGCCGAGAAGATCGTCGCGGCTCATGCCCGGCTTGCGCGGCACGCCAGCGGTGACGATGCAGACATCTGCGCCAGCGATGCCGGCATAATCGTTCACGCCCTTCAGCGCGCTATCCTTGCCGAACACCGGCGAGGCTTCGGCGATATCCAAACCCTTGCCCTGCGGCACACCCTCGACCACGTCGAACAGCACGACATCGCCCAATTCTTCGCGCGCGGCGATATGGGCCAAAGTGCCCCCGATCATGCCTGAACCGATAAGGGCGATCTTTGCGCGAGCCATGTATGCGTCTCCGGGTGTCGGGGAGGGAAAATCGGGCGTGGTCTAGACCCGGTTTTCCCCTGACGCAACGCGGCCTTTGCGCCTCAGCGCGCCGCCGAGTCGTACTGCATGGCGCCCATGATGTTGCCTTCTGTGTCCTCGAAGAAGAAGAGCGTGCCGACGCCCGCCAGAATGGTACGCGGCATGACGATCTTGCCGCCCGCTTTCAGCACCGCCGCCTCGGCCGCCGCGCTGTCTTCCACCGCCAGCGTGCACTCAAGCCCATGCATCGGCTTCCCGGGTACAATTTCGCGGCGCTGCTGCAAGCTCGCGTACATGCCGGCCGGACCGCCGGCGCCCTGGATCATGTAAAAGCCTGGCGGCCCGTAAGCCTGGAAGCCCCAACCGAAGGCCGCGTCGTAAAACGCCTTAGCGCGATCGAGATCGTCTGCATTGATCGAGAAATGGGCGACGTGCGCCATGGGAATCCTCCTGCTCCAGCCCCACAATGCGAGACGACAGCGCTGGCGGCCTTGCGCTAACATGACATCCAATGTCTCAAATGCGCCAATCGCCCATCTCCTCGGAGCCAGACGGGGCCATCTGGGTGCGGTCCATGGCCGTGCGATTCACCACGCCCTACGCGTCCGGCGAGTTGAGGCATGACTGGCACAAGCTCTGTTACGCGTCGGCCGGCGTGTTGCGTGTCGTAACGCCGGAGGGCGCTTGGGTCGCGCCGCCGCATCGCGCCGTCTGGGTGCCGGCTGGCGTAGCGCACCGTGAAGAGACGCGCGGCGGCGCTTCCGTGCGCAGCCTCTATTTGGCGAGCGCGATTTGCGGGGCCCTGCCCTCCGTATGCGCCGTCCTGAATGTCCCGCCGCTTTTGCGCGAACTCATTCTCGAGGTCGCCGAGACCAGTGCGCTGGACGCAACGCAACCAACGCAGAGACGATTGGCGGAGATCATCGTCGATCGTATCGCTTTGCTTGAGCCCAAGGCATCGCAAGTTCTGCCCATGCCCCGCGACCGGCGTGCTCTCTCGATCGCGCAGCATCTGCAAAGCGAACCGGGCAACAACGAGCCGCTCGCGATGCTTGCCCGCCGCTCGGGCGCAAGCGTGCGCACAGCCCAGCGTTTGTTTTTGAGCGAGACAGGCATGGCGTTCGCGCAATGGCGCCAACGGCTGCGTTTGCTTGTCGCGATGGAACGGCTCGGCGCTGGATTGAATGTGACGCAGACAGCGTTTGAGGTTGGCTACGCCAGTGTGAGCGCATTCGTCTCCGCTTTTCGTTGCGAGTTCGGCGTCACACCCGGCCAATATGCCGAAAGCTAAAGCTTCACGCAGATCAGCAAACCGTCGCCGATATTGGTCATGACGGCATGGACCCGGGGATCGGCCTTGGCCTTCGCCGCGAGCGCCCTGAGGGCGGTCGTGTCGGCGCTGGTGTCCGCCGGATCGACCACACGACCGGACCAAAGCACATTGTCGAACAACAGCGCGCCGCCTGGACGCAGCAGTTCAAGACCGGCTTCGTAATAATCCGCGTAGCCGGTCTTGTCGGCGTCGATGAAGCCGAAATCGTAGGCGCCGCCCTGCCCTTCGGCGATGCGCGCTTTCAGCGTTTCCATCGCCGGCGCGATCACGAGTTCGATCGCGTCATCGACATTGGCTTCGCGCCAATAATCGCGCGCCTTGGTGGTCCATTCCAATGACATGTCGCACGCCAAAACATGCGCCGCTGCGCCATGCATCTCTTTCAGCGTGAGCGCTGTCGCGAGCGCGGAATAGCCGGTGAAGACGCCGACCTCAAACGTGCGCCTAGCGTTCATCAAGCGCAGCAGCGTTTGCATGAACGCGCCCTGCTCAGCGCTGATCTGCATCTGCGCTTGAGGCAGGCGCGCAGTCTCTTCGCGACAGCGCTTCAGTGCTGGATGTTCCGGCGGATTCGCGCGGGCGAGATAAGCGACGAGCTCCGGCGTGAGACCGAGGGATGAGGACATCCCCCTGATCTAGGCGAGACGCTTCAGCTCGGCCACCAAATCGTCGCGCTCCCAGGTGAAGCCGCCTTCATTGTCAGGCTGGCGGCCAAAATGCCCGTAGGCCGCCGTGCGCGCATAGATGGGACGGTTCAGCTTCAGATGCGTGCGGATCGCGCGCGGCGTCGCCCCGCCGATCATCTCCGGCAGCGCCGCTTCAAGCTTCGCTGGATCGATCGTGTCGGCGCCGTGCAGATCGACATAGAAGCTCGTCGGCTTCGCCACGCCAATCGCGTAGCTGATCTGGATCGTGCAGCGCTCGGCCAAGCCGGCGGCCACCACGTTCTTCGCCAGATAGCGGCACGCATACGCCGCCGAGCGATCAACCTTGGTTGGATCCTTGCCAGAGAACGCGCCGCCGCCGTGTGGACTCGCGCCGCCATAGGTGTCGACAATGATCTTGCGGCCGGTCAGACCGCTGTCGCCGTCGGGACCGCCAATTTCAAACTTCCCCGTCGGGTTGATCATCCACTTAGTTTTCTTGGTGATCAGGCCGCTCGGGAAGACCGAAAGAATGTACGGCTTCAGCAGCTCTTCCATTCGCTTCGTGGAATAATTTGCCCCGCCAAGCTTCTTGGTGTGCTGGTGGCTGACCACGATCGCGATCACTTCCACCGGCTTGCCGTTCTCGTAGCGCAGCGTGACTTGGCTCTTGGCGTCCGGCTCAAGCTCTGGACGCTCGCCCGAGTGCCGAACTTCCGCCAAACGCTTCAGGATGTTGTGCGAATACTGGAGCGTCGCCGGCATCAATTCCGGCGTTTCGCTGCAGGCGTAGCCGAACATGATGCCCTGGTCGCCCGCGCCCTCATCCTTCTTCGCGCTCGCATCGACGCCTTGGGCGATGTGCGCGGATTGGCCGTGCAGGTAGCAAGCGTACTTGGCCTTCTCCCAATGGAAGCCCTTCTGCGCGTAGCCGATGTCTTTCACCGCCGCGCGCACCTTGGGCTGCAGGCTGGCGATGATTTCCTTGGTGAAAGCCTTGTTCTCGGCTTTCGACTTGCCAGGCTTGCCCGCGCGCACTTCGCCCGCGAGGATGATGCGGTTGGTCGTCACCATGGTTTCGCACGCCACGCGCGCTTCTGGGTCGGCCTCGATGAAGGCGTCAACGACCGTGTCCGAAATCCGGTCCGCGACCTTGTCGGGGTGACCTTCAGACACACTTTCGCTGGTGAAGACGTAATTGCTGCGCGCCACGCGGATTCTCCGGAACCGGCCCAAAATGAGCGGCCCTCATAGGGGTTTGACCCCATCAAAGCAAATTCCGGGCCTGTTTAGCCGCGCTTGCCGCCTTCAGCCGCTTCTTCCGCGAGCGCCTTAACCAATTCGACGACGCGGCGACGGACTTTGAGGCTTTTGATCGAGGAAAACAGCGACACGAGCTGGGTGCCCTCCGGTGTGGCGAGCACATCGTCCACGAATTCTTGTTTGCTCTCGGCGACGCCGGCCCGGCCGCTCAGATTCTCGAAAAAACGCGCGGCGGGCATATCCAGCGCTGCGGCAATATCATACAGGCGGCTGGCGGCTATTCGATTGACGCCCTTTTCGTATTTTTGAACTTGCTGAAAGGTGACGCCAAGTAGATCCGCAAGTCGTTCTTGGCTCATGCCAATTTCAAGCCGACGAGTTCTGACGCGCTGGCCGATTTTTCTGTCGATCGCGTTTGCCGCGCGCTCGTCATTCATGCCTTTAGCCCTTCGTAATCTGTCGGCGCGGAAGGAACCTTAGTGTCACGAGGATGACAAGCCACCCCAAAAGCAAAAAATTGCCGAAACGGGCAAAGGGTGTCTCGGCCAATGCGGGAGGGATTTGCGCCTCTGCAAAGCCTCCGCGCCTTAAGGTTGCGCGTACTTCGCGACCGTAGGAGTCGACAATGGCCGACACCCCGCCGGACGCCGCGCGCGCCAACGGCAGGCCCTCCTCGATCGTGCGATACCGCGCCATGGCATAGTGCTGATACGGCCCGGAACCGCCGCCAAACCATGCGTCATTGGTGACGCTGATGATCCAACCCGGACGCTCGGCGCCGCGCGGAATAAAACCCGGAAAGATGGCCTCATAGCAGATCAGCACGACAGCCGGCGGCGCCTCCGGAATGACGAGCCGCGTCGGCCGCGCCCCGGGCTCAAACCCGGCGCCAATCCGCTGCAGCGGCGCGATATTGAACCGGCTCACCAGCGACCACAGCGGGATGAATTCACCGAACGGGACCAGCTTGTTCTTGTCGTAAGTCTGGCTCAACCGAGCCATGCCGCTTACCCCATCGATCACCGCCGCTGAGTTGAAATAGGCGACGCCGTCCTCTCGCGCCTCGCGCCGCGTCAGGCCGGTGACCAGCACGCGATCGCCCATGCCGCGCCCGATCGCATCCATGAAATCGGGGTTCTCAAGCATGAGGAAGTTGATGGCCGGGATAGCCCCCTCCGGCCAAATCACGATCGAAGCGCGGCTGTCCTCCGCCGGTCCGCTCGCCTCTAGGTAGCGCTGCAGCACGCGCCATTCCTGGTCGGAGCGTGTGACCCATTTCTCTGCCTGCGACAATCCTGAGTCGGTGACTCGCACGATGGGTTGGGCGCCGGGCAGGTCAACAAGCGCCCGATCGAGTCGCTGAGCGCCCCAACCCCAGCTCATGCCGAGCACGAGGGCGGCGGCGAGCACCGGCGCGAACCGACGCCCAGCGCCCTGCCCCATGTCGGCGACCGCGGCGGGCGTTGCCGACACAAGCAGCGTGAGCAGGCTCAGGCCGTAAATTCCAAACAGAGACGCGCTCTGCGAGATCGGCTCACCGGGGGTCCAGACATAACCGGGCAATAGCCACGGAAAGCCGCCGAACAGGTGTCCCCTCAGCCATTCAGTCGCGAAAATGCACGCGGCGAACCAGGCGATGCGTCGGACGTCATGCGTCCAAAACGCCACCGCCAGCGCACAGCCAGCGCCCCAAAAGAGCGCGAGACCGGCAGCCAGCGCCATCGTCGCGGGCACCCCCCAGATTGGGCCCCAAGCCGCGCTGTCGACATTGAAGGCGGAAGACACCCAGTAGAGCCCGGTCGCCAGATGACCGAGGCCGAAGAACCACCCCGTGGCGAAGGCCGACCCGATGGGCTTGTCGCGCCGCGCTGCGGTGTCGAGCAGCCACACAAGCGCAGTGATCGCGACCACGTAGAGCAGTGTAAGTTGGAACGGCGCGTGCCCAAGCGTCGCGAGCGCGCCAAAGCCAAACGCCAAGCCGCGCCGCTGCCATACCGAGCGTTCGCCGAGCCAGACATGAAGACGGGAACTCGGTTCGTTCGTCAGCGGCGCGTTCAAATTGCAGGTCTCCTACGCGCCCAAGGCGGCGCAGCGTTTGGAGCGCGACGCAAGCGCGGCGTCAACTCTCAACCGCCCGAGCGCGCGCCCTTGCTCGGCGCGGTCTCCGTCAGGAGCTTGCCGGCGCCGGATTCAGGCGACCGCCGCACGCGGATCCGTTTCACGCGCCGCGGATCGGAATCCATGATCTCCACATCAAATCCGGACGGGTGGTGCAAAATCTCGCCCCGTTGCGGCAGACGGCCAGCCAGAGCGACGGCGAGACCGCCGGCGGTGTCGAATTCGTCTTCGTGCTCTGGAATTTCCAGCGAGGCGCCAAGCTTGGCCTCAAGTTGATCGATCGGCGCGCGACCGTCCACCTCGAACGCACCGCCGGGCCGCTCCAAGACGAGCGCGGCGTCTTCGTCGTGTTCGTCCTCGATGGCGCCTACGATCTGTTCGACCAAATCTTCCATGGAGACCAGGCCATCGGTGCCGCCATATTCGTCGACGACAAGCGCCAGGTGAATGCGGCTCGACTGCATCTTCAAAAACAGCGTCGCCAGCGTCATCGATTGCGGCACATAAAGAATTTCGCGGCGGATGCGCGAAAGCGCGCGATCGCCGAATTGCGCCTTCGCCGTCCCCTCTTCATCAGGCGTCAGCAACGAGAGCACATCGCGCACGTGGATGAAGCCCTGCGGGTCGTCCAGCGTCTCGCCGTAAAGCGGCAGGCGCGAGTGCTGGCTTTCGGAAAACACGCGCGCGGCTTCGCCGAGGGTGGCGTTCGCCTCGATCGCGACGATCTCAGCGCGCGGCCGCATCACGTCGGCGACCTTGAGCCGGTCGAAACGCGCCGCGCGCAGGATCATGTCCTTGTGCGCAAGCTCAATCTGTTCGCCGTTCTCTTCGCGCGCACGGAGCGCTTCCTCGACCGCGGCGGCGGACCCCAGTTTTTCACGCGCGAACACGCGCGTCAGCTTTTGAACCAGACCCGCACGCCTTCGCGAGGAAGGTTCGGAATCGTCTGCTGCATCAACCATAATAAGTGGGTCGCACTCCTTCAGCCCGCCTCAAGGTAGGGATCTTCTATCCCAATACTAGCAAGGATCGCGCGTTCGCGCGCCTCCATCGCCTCGGCGTCGGCCTCATTCATATGATCAAAGCCCAACAGGTGCAAAAATCCATGCACAACAAGATGGGCGGCATGGTTTTCGAACCGTTTGCCTTGGCTTTCGGCTTCTCGGACAATGGTTTCCGCCGCCAGAGCGATGTCGCCTAGGAAGCCAGGCTCGCTTTGCTCGCCCGGCGGAAACGACAGCACGTTGGTCGGCCCGTCCTTGCCGCGGAATTCCTTGTTGAGCCCAGCGATCGTTTCGTCGTCGCCCAAAAGCAGCGACACCGTACCGCCGACGCCTTGCGCGGTGGCGGCGGCGGAAAGCGCCTTCGCGAGCGCTTCTTCCTGCCCTTTCCACAGCGGCGAACCGCCGAGGATATCGACTTCAAACGGGACTTCTTCAGCCACGGCCAGCCTCATCGCGGTCGTAGGCTTGCACAATGCGGGCGACCAGCCTGTGGCGCACGACGTCCTGCGCGGCGAAGTGAATGACCTCCACCGCTTCCAAATCCTTCAAAATCGAGATCGCGTGCGCGAGGCCGGATTGATCAGGACGCACCAAGTCGATCTGTGAGGGATCTCCCGTCACCACCATGCGCGAGCCTTCGCCCAGGCGCGTGAGCACCATCTTCATCTGTAGTATCGTCGCGTTCTGCGATTCATCGACGATCACAAACGCGTTCGACAGCGTGCGTCCGCGCATGAACGCAAGCGGCGCCACCTCGATCTGACGCCGCTCGCGGCGCGCCTTCAGATCAAGTTCGCTCATCTGGCTGCGGAACGCATCCCAGATCGGCTGCAGATACGGATCGACCTTTTCGGATAGATCGCCCGGCAGATAACCAAGCTTCTCCCCGGCCTCGACCGCCGGCCGCGTCACGATGATTCGATCGACGCGCTCTTGCTTCAGCGCTTCGACAGCGGCGGCGACGGCGAGAAAGGTCTTGCCCGTGCCGGCCGGACCTACCCCGAAGATGAGATCGATATTCTCGTCACGGAGCGCCTCGACGTAATGCACCTGACGCGGGGTGCGCAATGTAAGGCCGCCCAATTGCGGCAACTTCATCGGCGTCGAATCCGCGACATGCCCTTCCGAGAACGAGATCGCCGCCAACACTTCGCCTTCGCGAATGTTGCTTTTGCGGCGCGCGAGGTCCGCGAGCGCATCGATGATGCGCTGCGCGCGCTCGAGGTCGGCGTGGGTGCGCGCGCGCACGATCAGCCGATCGCCCTGCGCGTCGAGCGTGACGGCATAGGCCGGCGTACCGCGCGGCGCGTTCGCGTCCCGGAACGCCTCCTGGATATGCGCGAGGTGGCGATGCAGCGGCCCGAACACCGCCTGCGCCGCCTCGCCCAGCACGATCACGCGTTCCAAATCGTTTGTGGTCGAGGTCATGCCAGCGCCATTTCTTCGCGCACGCCCGAGAGCGAGTTCTGCGACGAGCCCAGAATGCGGACCGGCACGATCTCGCCGTTCTGGGCGCGCGTATCGTCAAAGTGCACCGCTTGCAGATACGGCGAGCGCCCGTGTTTCTGGCCCGGCCTGCGGCCGTCGCCTGTCACCAAGATCGGCAACACCCGCCCCTCTTGGTCGGCGTTGAACGCGCGTTGCTGTTCGAACAGCAACGCCTGCAAACGCTGCAGGCGTTCGGTCTTCGCCTCTTCGTCCACCTGCGCCATCATCGCCGCCGCCGGCGTGCCGGGACGCGGCGAATATTTGAACGAGAACGCCGAAGCAAAGTTCACGTCGCGCACCAGCTGCATGGTCGCTTCGAACTCTTTCTCAGTCTCGCCCGGAAAACCCACGATGAAATCCGTCGAGAGCGCGATATCGGGCCGCGCCTTGCGCAAGCGCCCGATGATGTCGCGATAGAACGCGCCATCGTGTTTGCGATTCATCGCCTTGAGTATGCGATCGGAGCCAGATTGCACGGGCAGATGTAGATACGGCATCAGCTTGGGCTCTTCGCCGTGCAACGCGATCAAATCGTCGTCCATCTCGATGGGATGTGAGGTGGTGTAGCGGAGCCGATCGACGCCTTCGATCGCCGCCAAGCGTCGGAGCAAATCGGCGAAGCCCGCGCCGCCTTCGCCATGATAGGCGTTCACATTCTGGCCGAGCAGCGTGATTTCACGAACGCCGCGCTCGGCAAGTGCGTGCGCCTCGCGCAGGACGTCGGCCAGCGGCCGCGAAAATTCGGCGCCGCGCGTATAGGGCACGACGCAAAAGGTGCAGAACTTGTCGCAGCCCTCCTGGATCGACAGGAAAGCGGTCACACCATCGGGCGCACGCGCCGGCAGCGCATCGAACTTTTCCTGCGCGGTGAAATCCGCCGCCAAACGCTCACCGGTCTTGCGGGCCGCGCGTGCGATCAATTCCGGCAGCTTGTGATAGGCCTGCGGGCCGACAACGAGATCGACGGCCGGCGCGCGCTTGATGATCTCCTCGCCCTCGGCTTGCGCCACGCAGCCGGCGATGGCGATGGTCATGGCTTTCCCTTCCGCGACGCGGCGCTCCTTGTGCACACGCAGGCGGCCAATCTCGGAATAGACCTTTTCCGTCGCCTTCTCGCGGATGTGGCACGTGTTGAGGATGACCAAATCCGCCTCGTCGGGCCGTTCCGTCATCGCGTAACCAAGCGGCGAGAGCACGTCGCGCATGCGCTCGCTGTCATACACGTTCATTTGGCAGCCATAGGTCTCGATGAAGAGACGCTTCGGTTCTGGCCGCTTGGGTTCTAACATCTAACCTTCTCAGCCGGCCTTTTTGCCGGCCTTGCCTTTATCGTCGAGCGGCACGCCATAGAGCTCCAGGCGGTGATCGACCAGTTTATAGCCCAAACGCCGCGCAATCTCCTGCTGCAGACGCTCGATCTCCGGATCGACGAATTCCACCACCTGACCGGTCTTCATATCGATCAGATGGTCGTGGTGCTGATCCGGCACTTCTTCGTAGCGAGAACGACCGTCGCGAAAGTCGTGGCGTTCCAAAATGCCGCTTTCCTCGAACAGGCGCACCGTGCGGTACACTGTGGCGATGGAGATGCCGGAATCGATCGCCGACGCGCGCCGGTGCAATTCCTCGACATCGGGGTGATCATGACTTGACGAAATCACGCGCGCGATCACGCGGCGCTGTTCCGTCATGCGCATGCCCTTCTCGACGCAGAGTTTTTCGATCCGATCCATAATGTCCTCTCCGCGCCCAGGAATACCCCTTCGGGCGGCGCTATGTCCACCAAGCACAAGTCAAACAACCGGTCTCGGCAGCGTGCGGCGCATGACGATGGCGTCCACAGCGCCCCCTTCGCCCGCGTAATAAGCGGCGCGCCGACCGGCTTCCTCGTACCCAAGCTTCATGTAGAGCGCGCGGGCCGCGTCATTGTCTTCCGCGACCTCGAGGTGCATCGACGCCGCACCTCTGACCAAAGCGGCGACGCCCGCCGATGTCACCAGGGCGGCGCCGACGCCTTTGCGGCGCGCCTCCGGGACGACCGCCACGGTTAAGATCTCGGCGTCGCCGGCGGCCGCCCACGCCAGGATGAATCCGCGCGGCGCGCTGTCGCGCGAAATAAGCGCAAACACCGCGGGGTTTTCCAGCAATTTGCTGATCTCGACGGCGCTCCAAGGTTTGTCGAACGCGCGCGCATGGATTTCCGCGAGCAATCCGCACGCCTCAATCCCGGCCGCCTCGATCATGACGCGCTCGGCAACGTCACGTGCGGGGCGCGCAAATAAGTCGGGTCGGCAGGATAGCGCGCGGGGTCGAGGCGCGCCGCGCGCACGGCGAGCGCCGCCGCATTGGCGGCAACACCGGGCCCTGTCAGCGCGAACGGGCGTCCATGCGCCGCGCCGGTGAGCAGAGTCTCATGCTCACCGCGCTCAACCGGCTGCGGCGCGAGCAGCGGCGCACCGTTCTCGTAGAGGGCAACATACGAGGCCCCAGGCGTTTCGATCAGCGCCGCGCGCAGACCGTCTTCGCCAGCCTCCAGCGCGAGCGCCTCCAGTGTTGAGACGCCGATGCATGGCTTGTCCAAGGAGAGCGCCAGAGCGCGCGCGAAGGAAAGCCCGACGCGCACGCCGGTGAACGAGCCCGGCCCCGTTGTCACCGCAACGCGATCGATCTGCTCGAACATCACGCCCGCCCGCTCAGCCGCCTCGCGCACCATCGGCGCCAGACGTTCGGCTTGGCCACGGGTCATCTGCTCGGAAACATGGGCCGCCGTCCGTCCATCGCGCACGATGGCGACGGAACACGCATCCAGTGCGGAATCAATGGCGAGCACAATCAAGGCTGGGCTCGCCTCAAACCACCTGCTCCACCGAGAGCACTTCAGGCACGTAATGGCGCAACATGTTCTCGATGCCTTGCTTCAGCGTGAGCGTCGAAGACGGGCAACCGGCGCATGAGCCTCGCATGTTGAGCCGCACAATGCCTTGCTCATGATCCCAGGAATGGAAGGTGATGTCGCCGCCGTCGCGCGCCACGGCTGGGCGCACACGCGCGTCGATGATTTCCTTCAGTTCTTTCACGATATCGGCGGCTTCGCCTTCATAGACGATGTCCGCTTCGTCAGTGGCGTCGGCGGGCGCATTCGCGTCGCGCAACACGGCGCGGCCCGAGGTGAAATGATCCATGATCGCCGCCAGCACGTGCGGCTTCAGATGCGGCCATTCGATCGCCTCTGCCTTGGTGACGGTGATGAAATCCGAGCCCAGATAGACCCGCTCAACACCGTCGACCTCAAACAGCGCCGTGGCCAGCGGCGAAGCCAAGGCGGCGTCGGCGTCGCCGAATTCGCGGCTGCCCTGCCCCAGCACGTCTCGGCCGGGGAGGAATTTCAGGGTGCGCGGGTTGGGCGTGGATTCCGTCTGAATAAACATAGCGCCCAGGTGGGACTTTCCCGGCAAACGGTCAAGCCGACGGCGGCTCTGGCGGATGGAGCGAGGCCGCTAAAGGCAGCGCCAGCTTGCGGATTTCCTCGCGCGACAACGCCCCAGGCACCACCAGTACCGGCACCGGGCGCGGGCCAAGCCCCGCGGTCTTTCCCAGCTGCGCCACCAGCGGCCCGGGTCCGCCCGGCCCCGCCGCCGAGGCCAACACCACGAGTTGGATGGAGGTGTCGTGTTCGAGAAGCTTGCGGAGCTCCGGTTTCAGGTCGCCCTCGCGCAATATTGGCTCAGCGGTCACGCCGCACTCGGCCCAGACCTCGGCCCCGAAGCGCTGCGTCAGCGATTCCGCCGCATCGTACGCCTGACGGCGCATTTCCTCGGTGATCGAGGCCCACGGCGCAGGATCCGAGGGCTCGATCACACGCAGCATGACGAGCCGCCAGCCGGTGCTCCTGCAGAGCAGACCGGCATAGATCAGCGCGTCCGGGAATTCCTCGCTCTCGTCGGCGATGACCAGGCAGGCGAACGTCTTGTCGCTCATGGGTGGATGGTCGCTCAAAGGGCGCGCGCCTTCAAGCGCGCCAGAGGCCGACCACGTCGCGGACCTCCGCCATGATCGGCTGCGCCACCGCGCGCGCCTTCTCCGCACCGTCCTTCAGGATTGCATCCAGTGCGGCCGTATCGGCCGTGAGCCGGCGCATCTCCGCCGCGATCGGCGCAAGTTTCGCCGCGAGCACTTCCGCCAAAGCCGGCTTGAATATGCCGAAGCCCTTGCCGCCATATTCGGCGAGCACGTCCTCGACGCTGCGTTCCGTCACCGCCGCGAAGATTCCGACAAGGTTTTCGACCTCGGCCCGGCCCGCCAGCCCCTCCTTGCTTTCCGGCACTGGCAACGGATCGGTCGTCGCCTTTTTCACCTTCGCCATGATCGTATCGGCATCGTCGGTGAGATTGATGCGCGTCATGTCCGAGGGATCGGACTTCGACATCTTCTTCGAACCGTCACGCAGAGACATGATCCGCGCGCCCGGCCCTTGGATCAAGGGCTCCGGCAGCGGGAAGAAGCCCGGCGCGTTGTGATCGTTGTTGAACTTCTGCGCGATGTCGCGCGAAAGCTCCAAATGCTGCTTCTGGTCTTCACCGACCGGCACGTGCGTGGCTTTGTAGAGCAGAATGTCCGCCGCCTGCAGCACCGGATAGTCGAACAGCCCCACGGACGAACGCTGTGCATCCTTGCCAGCCTTGTCCTTGAACTGGGTCATGCGCTCCAACCAGCCCATGCGCGCAACGCAATTCAGCAACCAGGCCAGCTCCGTATGCTCGCGCACCGCGGATTGGATAAAGATTGTCGAGCGCGTGGGATCGACGCCGGCGGCAATGTATGCGGCGGCGACTTCGCGGCAGCGGCTGGCGAGATTTTCTGGATCGGGGCCCGTCGTGATCGCGTGCAGGTCGACGATACAATAAATGCTCTCGTACTGATCTTGCAGGCGCACGAACTTTTGCAGGGCGCCTAGATAATTGCCGAGATGCAGGCCGTTGGTCGGCTGCATGCCTGAGAATACGCGTTGCGGGCCCTTGTATTCGGGCTGAGCTGCGTCGGTCATGGGAAACTCCGGAACATGGAATCGAGCGCGCGCCAACGGGCGCGGGAAACGGCGTCAGGTGGTCAGGCCCGCCATCGCCAGATCATCGATCTCGTGTTCATGGCCGCTCTTTATCAGCCGTCGAAGCCCGGCGGCAAGCCGCCTCCCCCGCCCGCGGGCCCCCGCTCGCGCTTAAAAGCGGCCCGAACCTCGGAGATGGTTACCGCCCGGACCAGGAACGCGACCACGAAATAGAACGTGCCGCCGGCCAGGATGAGCAGCGCGATCGAGGCCTCCTTCGAGCCAAGCTGCGCTTCGAGCCAAGCCCGGTTGGCATTGCCGAACCACAGCACGGCAAACAGGATCGCCGAGGCGAGCACGATGCGCAGCAAGCGACCGAATGCGGCCGGTGTCGGCCCGTAGGCGCCCTGCTTCACCAACGCTCGGATCATCAGCAGCACGTTGAGCCAAGCCGCCGTGGAGGTGGCGATCGCGAGCCCCGGAAAGCCGGCGACGCCGACCGAACGCAAGCCGAAGAACAACGCCGCGCCAAACACGACGTTCAGCACCATGGAGGTGATGGCGTAGCGCATCGGCGCCTTCGTATCTTCACGCGCGAAGAAAGCCGGCGCGTAGATCTTCGCGAGCACGAAGGCCGGCACGCCCCACCCATAATGGATCAACGCCAGCGCTGCATTGTTGGCATCCTCAACGGTGAAGGCGCCGCGCGAATACAAGCCCTCCAGCAAATAGCCGGGCATGGCCAGGATAGCAGCCGCGGCGGGCAGCGTGAACGCCATCGAGAGCGCCACCGCTTCATCCAACGCGCCACGCGCGCCCGGCCCATCGCCTTCCTGCACCAGGCGCGAGAGGCGCGGCAACATGGCGACGCCGACGGCGATGCCGATCAAGCCAAGCGGCAATTGATACAAACGGTCCGCGACGTTGAGATAGGTGATCGCCCCTTGTTCAAACGATGCGAGCGCCTGGCTGATCATCACATTGATCTGCAGCGCGCCGCCGGCGATCGCGCCGGGCGCCGCAAGCGCCACCAGGCGGCGCACGCCGGGCGTGATACGCGGCCGCGGCACGCGCGACTTCATGCCCGCGCGCCGCGCCCCGGCCCACACCCAAATCGCCTGCAACACGCCCGAGACCGAGACGCCGATAATGGCGGCCAGCGCCGCACGCTCCGGCGTGTCGTGCACCAGCGCCACCGCCACGAGTTGGCAAAGATTGAACAGGATCGGTGCGGCGGCGGCGGCGAAGAACTTGCCACGCGCATTGAGCACGCCCGAAAACAACGTCGCCGCCGACATCGCGACCAGATAAGGCATTGCGATCTGCGTCAGCAGATTGGCCAACGCCATCGCTTCCGGATCGTCGATATAGCCGACGAACAGAACGCGGTTGATCCAGCTCATCGCCGCGATCGCGATCGCGCTCAGCACGCCGGTGACAAGCAGCAGGATCGACAGCGCTTCGGCCGCGAGTTGATCCGCCGCGTCCTGCCCTTCCGCGGCAAGCGTCTTCGAATAGACCGGCACGAACGCCTGGCTGAACGCGCCTTCGGCGAACAAGCGGCGAAACAAATTGGGAAACCGCAGCGCCGCAAAGAACGCGTCCGCCACCGGTCCCGCGCCCAGCGCCGCCGCGAGCACCAGATCGCGCGCGAAACCAAACAGGCGCGACACGAGGGTGAGACCGCCGATCACGGCAGTGTTGCGGGCGAGACTCATGGATTCCCCAAGCAGCGGCGCGCGTGTTTAGCGCGCCGTCGACGCCCGCGCCACAGCCAAAGGCGTACGTGCTGGATCGGACGGCGCTTGAGGCTCCGCCGCGCGCAAGACTTCCTCGAGCTTTGCGCGCACCGCCGCGATCCGGCGCGGATCGGTAATCTGACCGCCGCCACGTTCCTCGACGTAGAACACATCCGCGGCGCGTTCGCCGTACGTGTCGATATGCGCGCTGTTGATGGAGAGATCAGCCTCGGCGCAGATGTGGGCGAGATCGGCCAGCAAGCCCAAGCGGTCCCGGCCCGACGCCTCGATCACCGTGGCGTTGGCGGTGAGTTCGTTGTCGATGCGCACCCAGGGCTCGATCGCGAAGGCCGCGTTGCGGCGCGATGGCGGCTTTGCCGCCGGCGGCGCGTGATCGGCAAGCGCCGCGCGCGTCAGCCGCGCCACCAAGCCTTCAAGCACGCTCGATTCTTGCGCGCCGAAAGGCTTGTGATCGGTCGTTTGGATCGAGAACACGTCAAAGGCGGCGCCGTCCTTCGTCGTGTGCACGCGCGCGCCCGCGATGTCGGCGCCGGACGCGGAAATCGCCGCGGCCAGACTCGCGAACAGGCCGGGCCGATCGCCGGCATAGATCAGCACTTCGGTGACGCCTTGCACTGGCCTCACTCGGGTCGCCACATGCGGGATAGTCTTGTCCCGACGCGCGCTCATCACTTCCTGCGCATGCCAGCGCAGCGCCTCTGCATCGTGGCTGAGCCAATAGCCGTCATCCAACACATCAAGCCAGCCGTCGAGCACGCCGGCGTCGGCGCCGAGATCGGCCAACAGCCGGGTCTTCGCTTCGCCAGCGATCTCCGCCAGATGTTCGCGCACGCCCTCTTCGTCCGAACGGCCGCCATGCAACGCCGCTTCCGTCAGGCGATAGAGGTCGCGCAGCAATTGGCCTTTCCAATCGTTCCAGACGCTGGGGCCAACCGCGCGGATGTCGGAGACCGTCAGCACCAAGAGCAACCGCAACCGCTCGACGGTGCCTACGAGCTTCGCGAATTGCGCCACCGTGCGCGGATCGCCAATGTCGCGCTTCTGCGCCACGTCGCTCATGACAAGGTGGTTGCCGACGAGCCAGCCGACGAGGTCGATCTCCTCTTGCGGCAGGCCCAGACGCTCGCACGCCATGCGCGCCGACTTCTCGCCCTCGATCTGTTGGTCCCCCTCGCCCTTGCCAGTGTCGTGGAGCAGCATGGCCAGATAGAGCGCGCGGCGATTGATGATCTTGGAGAAGATTTCAGTCGAGAGCGGGTGCTGCTTGTTGTGATGGCCGTGCTCGATCTCGGACATCGCGTCGATCGCCTGCAGCGTATGCTCATCCACGGTGTAGTGGTGATACATGTTGAACTGCATCTGCGCGACGATGCGGCCAAACTCCGGCAGGAACTTCCCCAGCACGCCGGCTTCATTCATCAGGCGCAACGCCGCGCCCGGATGGTGTTTGGACGCCGCAACTTCGAGAAACGACTCGCGCGCCTCCGCATCCTTGCGCCATGCCGGCGAGAGCGCGCGCACACGCCGGCTGGCCTCTCCAAGCGCGGCGGGATGCACATCGAGATCCCGCTTGTCGGCGATCTCGAACAACCGAATGAGGTTGGCGGGGTTATCGAAAACCTCCGGCGAGTCGACGTTCAATCGGCCGCCTTCAACGTGAAAGCCAGGTTCGATCCGCGTCGGCGTCTTCTTTCCGCCGGGGAAAAGGCGCTGCATGCTCTTGGGCGCGTTCTTGGCGTTGTCGGCCTCCAGCTTGGCGCACAGCACGCGCGTCAGCATGCCGACTTCCTTCGCGACCAGAAAATAGCGCTTCATGAAACGCTCGACCGCCGTGTGATTGGCGCGCGCGCCGTAGCCCAAGCGCTTCGCCAGCTCCGGCTGAAGATCGAAGGTCAACTTCTCTTCGCCGCGACCGGTAATGAAATGCAGATGACAGCGCACCGTCCAAAGGAACTCGGCCGCGCGCCGGAAAGCGTTGCGCTCTTCCACCGTGAACACGCCATGATCCACGTAATCGCGCGGCGTGGTGAAGCCGTAGCGATGGCGCGCAAGCCAGAACAGCGTGTGCAGATCGCGCAGACCGCCCTTCCCCTCCTTGATGTTGGGCTCGACCATGTAGCGCGTCGCGCCCATGCGTTGATGGCGCTCATCCCGCTCTTTCAGCTTCGCGGCGATGAAGCCGGCTTGATCGCGATCGGCGACCTCCTTGCGGAACCGCGTCGCCAGTTCGGCCGCGAGTGATTCATCGCCGGCGAGCCGGCGCGCCTCAAGTAGCGCGGTGCGGATCGTGTGGTCTTCGCGCGCGAGCTTCAGGCACTCATCAACATTGCGTGAGGCATGGCCGACTTTGAGGCCCATGTCCCAGAGCATGTAGAGCATATATTCGGTGACGCTCTCAGCGTGCGGCGTCGTCTTGTAAGCGCGCAAAAACAGCAGATCGAGGTCGGACGACGGCGCAAGCTCTCCGCGCCCATAGCCGCCCACCGCCATCACGGCGAAGCGCTCCCCTTCGGTTGGGTTGCGCGCCCGGAATATGTGGGTCGTCGTGTAATCATAGAGCGCGGCGACGACTTCATCGGCGACGGCCGCCAGCAGACGTGCGACGGCAAGGCCGTTTTCGCCCTCCTCCAGCCGCTCCTTGGCAATCATTCGCCCCCGAAACAATGCGCCGTGCAGCAGCGCGCGCACGCGCGGCCGCGCCGCCTCGGCGCCCTCGGATTGGTAGGCCGCGCTCAATTGCGCACGCAGCCGGAGGCCGTCGACGACGTGTTCGATACGTGCAGGTTTCAGGCGGGCGACAGACATCCTATTGCACTTTGGTCATTCCCGCCCATTTCGTCACCTGGGAAAGCAAGGCGCCAGCAGCGCAGGCGCCAGACGTGACTTCTCTGTAAATCGCACAACGCAAACTTGCCTCAATCCGCGGGCACATCCAAAAAGGAAACGGGAACGACGGTTCCGGGAGACATAAGCTCGATGCGCAGCAAAGGCGGCAAGACCATTCGGCTCAACCCGGTCGACGAGGACCATCAGGTGACGGATCACCCGGCCCGCGCGAACCTCGAAGCGCTGATGGACCAAAAACTGTTCGCGCAGCGCATCCGCAGCGAGCGTTCAGCGGCCTATTGGTTCGCCGCTTCGCTTTGGGGCGTCAGCGGTCTCGTCCTCGGCGCCATCCTCGGCGCGTACATGATGTTCATGGCGATGGATTCAGCGCTGCCGTTGGCCTCGGAAGCGGTGACCCGCGGCATCGCCGTCGAGAACGCCCGCAACAGCGTCGACAACCGCGAGCCGATCCTCAGCGATCCGGCGCGTCCGCAGCCACAGCCTTAAGCCGGTAGAGAAGCTCAAGCGCTTCTTTTGGTGAGAGATTATCCGGGTTCACGCCCGCCAGCGCCGCGTCCAAGGGATGCGGCGCTGTGTCTTCCATGATCTGCGCGAACAGCGGCAAATCCTCAGCGATTTCAACGCGCGTCGCCCCGCCATTGGCCTCCAGCCGGGCGAGCACGGCACGCGCGCGCTCCACCGCACTTTTCGGCAGCCCCGCCAGCTTGGCGACCTGAATCCCGTAGGACCGATCCGCCGCCCCTGGCGCGACCTCGTGCAGAAAGACGAGATCGCCTTTCCACTCCTTGGCCCGCAGGTGCGCATTGGCCCCCGCTTCCAGCTTGTCGGCGAGCCGGGTCAGCTCGTGGTAATGGGTGGCGAAGACGGCGCGGCAGCGATTGGCTTCGTGCAGGTGCTCGGCCACCGCCCAGGCGATGGCGAGGCCGTCGAACGTCGCCGTACCCCGGCCAATCTCATCGAGTACGACCAAAGCGCGCGGCCCGGCCTGGTTCAGGATTGCGGCGGTCTCGACCATCTCGGTCATGAAGGTGGAGCGCCCGCGCGAAAGATCGTCCGAGGCGCCGACCCGCGCGAACACCCGATCGACCACGCCCAGGCGCAGCTTCCGCGCTGGCACGAACGACCCCGCCTGCGCCAGCACGGCCAGCAGGGCGATCTGCCGCAGATAGGTGCTCTTACCTGCCATGTTGGGGCCGGTGACCACCACAAGGCGCGGCCCGGACCGGCCTTCCGCATCCAGCCGCGCATCGTTCGGCGTGAAGCCCTGCCCTTCGCGGCGCACGCCCTGCTCGACCACCGGGTGACGCGCCGCGTCCGCCAGCAGCGCCGCGCTTTCATCGATCTCGGGCCGCGTCGCTTGCGTTTCCTCGGCCCATTCGGCGAGGCCAGCCGCGACATCGAGCGCCGCCAACGCTTCGGCGGCGGCGCGAATCTCGACTTCATTCTCGGCGGCGCGCGCGGCGAAATCCTTGAACAGCGACAGCTCACGCGCGAGCGAGGCTTCGCCGGCGCGTGCGATCTTCGCGTCCAGTTCGGCAAGCTCCGTCGTCGTGAACCGGATCGAGCCGGCATTGGTTTGGCGATGGATGAAGCGCGCATTGTGCGGCGGCGCCATCAGCGCTTCGGCCTGCTTCGTCGTCGCGTCGATATGATAGCCCAGCACATTATTGTGCTTCAGCTTCAGGCCCGCGATGCCGGTTTCTTCCGCGTACTTCGCTTGTAACGCGGCGATCACTTTGCGGCTGTCGTCTCGCAGCGCGCGTGTCTCATCAAGCGTGGCGTCATAGCCGGCGGCAATGAAACCGCCATCGCGCGCAAGCAGCGGCAGCTCCGGCGCCAGCGCGCTTTCAAGAGTCTTCGCGAGGCTCGCTGGGCCGGCGTGCGATGAGAGCGACAGCGCCGCGCATGCGCTCGCGATCTCCGCAGGCGCCCCTTCACTTAGCCCCATACAGCGCGCAGCGGCGCGATCACCAGACCGCAAACCATCGCGCAATTGCGCCAAATCGCGCGGACCACCACGGCCCAAAGCCAACCGCGTCAACGCACGCGCCAGATCGCCCGCCGCGCGCAATTCCTCGCGCACGCCAGAACGGCGATGCGGTTCGGCAATAAAGAACTCCACCGCGTCGAGACGCGCGCGGATCGCGTCAACACTCGTTAACGGCCGCGAAATGCGCTCAGCGAGCAGGCGCCCGCCGGCCGACGTCACTGTGCGATCGACGCAGGCGAGCAGCGACCCATCCCTGCCCCCGCGCACCGAGCGCTCGATCTCCAACGCCGCCCGCGTCGCCGCATCAATTGCCATGAACGCGCGCTCAGCATTGCGGCGCGGCGGGGTCAGACGCGGCGCAGCGCCCGCTTGCGTGAGCTCGATATAGTCGAGCAACAGCCCCATCGCCGACAGTTCAGGCGGCGTGAACTCGCCGAACGCGTCGAGCGCCGCTACTTCGAACGCCGCCTTGACCCGCCGCTCGGCCGATTTCGCGTCCGCCTTCACCGCCGGCCGCGTCGTGACCGTCGCGCCGGCGATCCGCGCCGCTTCCGCGACCAACGCGCCGTCGGCCTCCACCACGAGCAATTCGGCGGGCGCGAGCGCGGCCAGTTCTTCCTCGACCTCGCTCGCCTTAAGCACGCGCGCTTCGAACGCGCCGGTCGAGACATCGGCCCACGCGATGCCCGCCATCTCGCCGGCAAATGCCGCCGCCGCCAACCGGTTCGCGGTCCGTGCGTCGAGCAGCCCCTCTTCCGTCAACGTACCCGGCGTGACCACACGCACCACACCGCGCTGCACGATCGCCTTGCCGCCGCGCTTCTTCGCTTCGGCGGGATCTTCCAATTGCTCGCACACCGCGACCTTGAAACCCGCGCGGATCAGCTTGGAGAGATAATTCTCCGCCTGATGCCACGGCACCCCGGCCATTGGGATCGGTTCGCCGTCATGATTGCCGCGCTTCGTCAGCGTGATGCCGATCGCGCCCGCGGCTTTCACCGCGTCGTCAAAAAACAGCTCGTAGAAATCGCCCATGCGGAAGAACAGCAACGCATCCGGATGATCTGCCTTCGCGGCAAGATATTGCGCCATGAAGGGCGTCACGCGGACGGGCGGAGAGCTAGAGGAATCAGCCACGGGCCAGCTTTAGCCTCATGTCGCAGGGACTTCCAATTGACGGGGCAGACCCCCCGGCTAGGGTGCGGCCCTCTTCACGGAACTCTCCCACCCATGCCCGATACGAAAAAGAGTTTTACCGACGCCGAGGCGCTCGACTTTCACCGCCTGCCGACGCCGGGCAAAATCTCCATCACGCCGACCAAGCCGATGGCCACGCAGCGCGACCTCTCGCTTGCCTATTCGCCGGGCGTGGCCGTGCCGGTGAAGGCGATCGCCGAGGATGTGGATAAGGCGTACGATTATACGTCGAAGGGCAACCTGGTCGCCGTGATCTCGAACGGGACCGCCATTCTTGGCCTCGGCAATCTCGGCGCGATGGCCTCGAAACCGGTGATGGAAGGCAAGAGCGTCCTCTTTAAGCGCTTTGCCGACGTGGATTCGATCGACATCGAAGTCACCACGCAGGATGTCGAGGAATTCATCACCACCGTCCGCAATATCGGCCCCACCTTCGGCGGCATCAATCTGGAGGACATCAAGGCGCCCGAGTGCTTCGTCATCGAAAGCCGTCTGCGCGACGAACTCGACATTCCGGTGTTCCATGACGACCAACACGGCACCGCGATCATCGCCGCCGCCGGATTGCTCAATGCGTGCGAACTCACCGGACGCCGTCTTGAAGACATCAAAGTCGTCGTCAGCGGCGCGGGCGCGGCGGGCCTCTCCTGCATCGGCCTGATCAAGCAACTCGGCGTGCCGCACAACAATGTCATCGTCTGCGATCGCGAAGGCGTGGTCTATCGCGGGCGCGAGAAAGGCATGGACCAATTCAAGTCCGTGCACGCCGTCGACACCAAACTCCGCACGCTCGCCGAAGCGCTCAAAGGCGCGGACGTGTTCATGGGCCTCTCCGCGGCCGGCGCGATGAGCAAGGACATGGTCAAGTCGATGGCGGCAAAGCCGATCATCTTCGCCATGGCCAATCCCGATCCTGAGATCACGCCGGAGGAAGTGCACGAAGTCCGCAAGGACGCGATCGTCGCCACGGGCCGTTCGGACTACCCAAACCAGGTCAACAATGTTCTGGGCTTTCCCTACATCTTCCGCGGCGCGCTCGATGTGCGCGCACGCACAATCAATGAAGAAATGAAAGTCGCCGCCGCGCACGCGCTGGCGGAACTCGCCAAGCAAGACGTGCCCGATGAAGTCGCCGCCGCATATCATGGCCGGCGCCCGAAATTCGGCCCCGACTACATCATTCCAAGCCCGTTCGATCCGCGTCTGATTTCCGAAATTCCGCCGTTCGTGGCGCAAGCGGCGATGGATTCCGGCGTCGCCCGCAAGCCGATCGCCGACATGCAAGCCTACAAGCAAGGCCTGGCCCAACGGCTCGACCCGACTGCGGCGATGATGCAACGCATGCAAACCCTGGTGCGGCGCGCACCCAAATGCATCGTGTTTGCCGAAGGCGAAGAACCATCCGTGATCCGCGCCGCTTATGCCTTCCAGGAAGGCGGGCTCGGCCGCGCCGTTCTGATCGGCCGTGAGGAGCTGGTGCGCGCGAATATGGCGCAGGTCGGCGTGCCGGATGGCGCCAAGCTCACGATCGTCAACGCACGCCTGTCCGAGCACAACGCGGTCTTTGCGGATTATCTCTACAAGCGCCTGCAGCGTTTCGGCCTGCTGTATCGGGATGTCCAGCGTCTCGTGAACCAGGACCGCAACGTGTTCGGCGCCTGCATGGTCGCACTCGGGCACGCTCAGGGCATGGTCACTGGCGTGACGCGCAATTTCGCCACCGCGCTCGATGACGTGCTCCGTGTCATCGACCCCGCCCGCGGCGAACGCGCCATGGGCATGTCGATCATTCTCTCGAAAGGCCGCACCTTGTTCGTGGCGGACACCTCGGTCGCGGAATTTCCCGGCGCCGAGGAGATGGCGCAGATCGTGCTGCAAGCCGCTTCAATGGCTAAGCAATTCGGCGTTACGCCGCGCGTGGCGCTCGTCTCGCACTCCACCTTCGGCAATCCGAAGATGGAGCGTTCGGAGAAAATTCGCGAAGCCGTCTCGATCCTCGATCGCCGCGAAGACACCGATTTCGAATACGAAGGTGAGATGAGCGTCGACGTCGCGCTCAATCCGAACATGCGCGAACTCTACCCATTCTCGCGCCTCTCGGAGCCGGCCAACGTGCTGGTGATGCCGGCGATTCACTCGGCCTCGATTTCAACCAGCCTGCTCGCCAGCGCTGGCGGCGCGACCGTCATCGGCCCGGTGCTCACCGGCCTAGCGAAGCCAATCCAGATCGCGCCGCTGGGCGCCACCGTGTCGGACATCGTCACCTTCGCCACTGTCGCCGCCTTCCAAGCGGCCGAGCAAGAAGACAAGACCGATTAGGCGGGCGCTGGGGCTTCCTGCGCGCTCTCCGTCGCTGGCGGCTGGCGCCGCATCACGGCGACCGCGAACACAAACGCGGCGATGCCGATGACGCCCGAATAGATGAAGAACGTCATGTACCCCGCCGCATAGGCCTCTGCGGGGATGCCACGCTCTTGCACAAGATGCGCGAACGCGGTGGGCGACATGTTGGCGAACCAAGCGCGCAACCATTCCGTCTCCCCTGCCGCCGCCGCGGCCGTGGCGCCTTCGACGATACGCCCGGATATCGCCGCGAGAATTTTGCCTGGCAGCGCGTACAGCGATGAGAACAGCGCATATTGCGTCGCCGTGAAGCCGAGGCTGGTGAGGCTCGACATGTAGGCGATGAGCGCGGTTCCAGCGATGCCGGCGGAGACGTTATCGATCGCGATGCAGGCATAGAGCCCCGGCAGCCACGGCCCGGTGAAGACCAGCCCGCTGAAGGCGATATTGGAGAGCGGCTGCACGATCGCGCCGGCGATCAACGAGCGCATGAGCCCGAAGCGCGCGACCATCCAACCGCCCAGACCCACGCCAAGCATCGACATAACCACGCCGAACAATTTTCGGGCGCCGGCGATTTCATCGAGCGTGAAGCCGACGTCGACGTAAAACGCGGTCATCAAATTGAGCACGAAATCGGCGATGCGATAAACGCAGATCATGGCCAGGATCAGCGCGCCCGTGCCGCGATAGCGCTTGAAGAAATCCTCAAGCGGCTCTTTCAGCGTGCCCGCGAAATAAGCGCTCGGCCGCGACTTGAACATGGGATAGGTCGCGAACGCCACCACCGCCAAGCCGATCGCCACGCCGAAGACCTGCCACACCGCGCCCCATGGTTTGCCAGTCCACCATGCCGTGAAGCCAGCAATCCCGCCCTCCATGCCGATCCATGGAAACATGAAGGTGAGCGGTTCGGCCTTGCCGGAGAGACCCGCGCCAATGAAGCAGGCGCCGAATGCAAGCAGAGCCACGCGGCCGATCCATTCCAGCGCTTCCATCCAGATCGGCGTCGTCGCGGGCGGAAACGGCTTGGGCTCAACACTCTTTTCCCTCGGCGCCAACAGCACGCCAAGCACGCCGACGCCCATCACGATCGCCATCGCCGAATATGACGCGGTCCAACCGATGCGCGATGCAAGGAAGAGCGGCGCCGCGCCCGAGACGACGATGGCTAGGCGGTAGCCCCATTGATACGCAGCGGCCATCGCGCCCTGCCGCTCAACAGCGGCCACTTCGATACGCCACGCGTCGATCGCGATGTCCTGCGTTGCGCCGAACACGGCCGTCATCGCCGCAAAGATCGCAACCACGCCAATCAGATTCACATTCGGCGGCGGCTGCACCGCGCCTTCAACGCCACCGGCGACAGCAGCTGACACCGCGGGCATATTCACGGCAATCGCCCAAATACCGAAGATGACGCCGATCTGCGCCAGAAGCATCCACGACCGGCGCTTGCCGAGCATCTGATAGAGCCCGGGGATCTTCACGCGATCGACGATCGGCGCCCAAAGGAATTTGATCGCGTACGTAATCGTCACCAGGCTGAAGAGCGTGATCACGTCGAGCGGCAGGCCTGCTTGCCGCATCCAGGCGGAGATGGTGTCATAGAGCAACAGGTTCGGCAGACCGGCTGAAAAACCCAGCGCCAGCATCACCAACGTGCGGTGTTCGAAAAACACCGCGAGCGCCTGCCACGTCGATGGCTTGGCCGCCGCGGCGCCGGAACTCTGATCACTCATCTGCGGGTCTCCGCCGCCTTACTCGCCTGCGAACGTGGCGGGGTTCGGGCGGCCGGTAAAGCGTTCGGCGACGGCGAGCAGCCGGGTCGCGTCGATTGGTTTGGTGATGAAATCGTCCATGCCCGCCTGCAGCGCCTGCACGCGCTCCGCCTCGCCCGCATCCGCCGTCAGCGCCACGATCGGCGCCCGCGCCGAGGCCCCCTGCCCGGCGCGGATCCGCTGCGCCGCCTCAAGCCCGTCGAGGCGCGGCATCCGGATGTCGAGCAAGATGAGATCATAAACGCCGCTGGCGGCGGCATCGACGGCCTCTTGCCCATCCTGCACCGCCGAGACCACGCAGCCCTCGCGCGTCAGCAAAGTGCGCGCCAACAGCGCATTGATCGGATTGTCCTCCGCCAGCAACACGCGCATGCCCGCCAAGGGCCGGTTCTGCTCGCGCTCCCTTGGTTCAGCGCTTGCGATCACGTCGCGCCCGAGCGCCAGCTCGATCCGTTCGACCAGCGACCGGCGCCGCACTGGTTTCAGAATATAGTGCTCCAAGCCCGCGTCGCGCGCCTGCTTGATGTGATCGCGCTTCTCTTGCGCGCACACCGCGATCACCGCGCGCGCGTTGCGCTTCAGCGCCTCGATCTGCTCGGCGTCCGCATCATCGCGCCAGTCGAACAGAATGACGTCCGGCTGTTCGTCCTCCTCCACGGGAATACAGCCGAGCGAGGCCGCCGCCGCGCGCAGCGAATGCATCAGCGTCGGTGATTGCGTCGCCGCGGCGACTCGCACGCCGCCGAGATTTTGCGGCGGCGCATAGCGTGCATTCTCGAATGGCAGCTCGACCCAGAAACTGGCGCCCGCGCCCAGCCGGGACGTCAGTCCGACTTCACCGCCCATCGCACGCGCAAGCCTGCGCACAATGGCAAGCCCAAGCCCGGTGCCGCCGTGTCGACGCGCCACGCCAGCGTCTGCTTGCGTGAATTCCTCGAAGATAAGCGCTTGCTTGTCAGGCGGCACGCCAGGCCCTGTATCGCGTACGCTGAAGCGCAGCCGATCATCCGGCCGCCGCGCAAGCTCGATCGTGACGCCGCCGGATTCTGTGAACTTCACCGCGTTTCCCGCGAGATTGAAGAGGATTTGCCGCAATCGCCCCTCGTCGCCCACGACCTGCGCAGGCGTCTCGCCGCGCAGCGTGACGACCACCTCCAAACCTTTGGCGTGCGCTTTCGGCGACAACAATTCCGCCACGTCCTGCATGATCCCTTCGGGATCAAAGGGCGCTGAATCGAGCGCGATGTGGCCGGCCTCGATGCGCGAATAATCCAGAATCTCGGTAATCAGGTCGAGCAGGTGCTCGCCCGATTGCTTGATCGCATCCACATAGGAGGCCGCGTTCGGCTCGAGTTTGCCGAGTTCAAGCAAGCCGGCCATGCCGAGTATGCCATTAAGCGGCGTGCGCAATTCATGCGTCAGCGTAGCGAACAAAGTTGTCTTCGCGCGCAACGCATCTTCAGCGGCGGTGACGTGGCGGGTGATGTCGCGCGCCGCCGCGAGACGCGCGCCATCCGGCAAGATCCGCTCGACCCATTCAAAGTGTCGCCCATCCGGCGCCGGCGCATCGAAGCGACGCTCCTTGTTTTCGAACGGCGGCGGGATCACCCTGCCCCACGGCGCGCGGCGCGGACCGATCCAATGTTTGAAGGTCGCGCGGAACGCGGGATTGGCGCGCACCAGCGCGCCGTCCGCCGCGAGGATCGCGACCGGATCGGGCAATGCGTCGAACGCATCGAAGGCGGAGGCCGTAGCGGGCCAGGACATGACGCCGATAAGGCGCGCCGCTGGTTAAGAAACCTTAGCAAATCCCGGCTGCTCGGCGCCCGCCCACTGACGTTTCAGGCTGAGCGCCTCCGCGACATGAATGCGGCGCACCCCATCCGAGCCGTCGAGATCAGCAATGGTGCGCGCCACCTTGAGCGTGCGGTGATAAGCGCGCGCTGACAGCGCGAGCGATTCAGCGGCCTTCGCCAGCAAGGCCGCGCCGGGGGCGTCCGGCGTGGCGATTTTCTCCAGTGAAGGCTGATCGAGCACCGCGTTGAGGCCTGCGCCGCGTCCGCTTTGCGCCTCGCGCGCCCGCAACACCCGCGCGGCGGCTTCGGCCGTGCCCTCGGGCGGCGGCGGCAGCGCCAGGTCCGCGGCCGTCACAGGCGGCACGTCGAGTTGAATATCGATCCGATCCAGAAGCGGGCCGGAAAGGCGCGCCTGGTAATCGATCGCGCAACGCGGCCCACGCCGACACGCGCCGACACCCACGCCACCGCCGCCGCAGCGGCAGGGATTCATAGCCGCAGCCAGCAGAATGCGGGCCGGATACGTCACGTGGTGATTGGCGCGCGCGATCAGCACTTGGCCGGTCTCAAGCGGCTGGCGCAACGCATCGAGCGCTTGTTGGGAAAACTCCGGCAACTCATCCAGGAACAGCACGCCCTGGTGCGCCAAGCTGATTTCACCAGGTTTCGCGCGCAATCCGCCGCCGACAAGCGCGGCCATCGACGCCGAATGGTGCGGCGCGCGAAAGGGCCGCGTGCGCGTTAAACGCCCGCGCTCCAACAAGCCCGCCACCGAATGCAGCATCGAAACTTCGAGCAATTCTTCCGAGGCGAGCGGCGGCAACAGCCCCGGCAGACGCTGAGCCAGCATGGATTTTCCCGCCCCCGGCGGGCCGACAAAAAGCAGATTGTGCGCGCCGGCCGCGGCGATTTCGAGCGCCCGCTTGGCTTGCTCCTGCCCGCGCACGTCGCGCAAATCCGGCACGCCCGCGCCCGCGATCAGATCGCCCCGCTCTGGCGGCTTCAAAGCCGCGCCGCCGCGAAAATGATTGACCAGGGAGAGCAAGCTCGGTGCGGCCAGCACTTCGCCGCCGGCCCACGCCGCTTCCGATCCACAAACCTCCGGACACACGAACGCGGCGCCCATGCCATGCGCGGCCATCGCCGCGGGCAACGCGCCGGGCGCGGCGGCGAGTGAGCCGTCCAGCCCCACTTCGCCGAAACACACCACACCATCCAGTGCGTCATGCGGCAGCGCGCCGATCGCCGCCATCATGGCGAGCGCAATCGGCAGATCGTAATGCGTCCCCTCTTTCGGCATGTCGGCTGGAGCCAAATTTACGACGAGGCGTCCGGGTGGAATGGCGAGACCAATTGAAGCGAAGGCCGCCCGCACCCGTTCGCGCGCTTCCGACACGGCCTTATCGCCAAGGCCGACAATAACGATGGCGCCAGTGCCTGGCGTGAGCTGAACCTGAACTTCGACGCGCCGGGCCTCGAGCCCTTGGAACGCCACCGTGGTCGCATTCGCGCAAGTCTGCATAGCGCCCGCCCTTTATCCACAAGCCGGGCGTTCATTTGTACATAATCAGAACAAATGAGCAACTAAAAATGAACATCGGCGCGTGTGAGCGCAACCGATAGTCGAGCCTACCCCCAGGCGCGCGAGCACGCCATGGAAATCCGCGCCGCTAAAGAGAGAAAATTAGTAGCCCGATCCCATCAAATCGTCGTTGGCCGGGCGCTCGATTGGCGCCGGACCCGACGCGCTGTTTTGCGCGTAATATGGCACGGGCGGGGCGTGCACTTGCATGAACGAGACAACACGCTGCACGCCACCGACGACGCTGGCGATCTCGGCTGCACGGCGCAGCTCTTCTTCCGACCGCGCGGTGCCCATCAGATACACATTGCCTTGGAAGGTCTCGATATTGACGTTGATCGCCCGCACCGAACGGCTCGCGGCCAAACGGGCGCGAATTTGCGCGGTAATGAATTCATCCTGCGCGCTGCGCATCATGCTTGAATGCGGGCCGACGAAGATCTCGTTGTACACGTTCTGCACCAGCGGCAGCGAGCGCGCGATCGTCTCGGCGGCTTGGCGATGCTCTTCTGTTGGCGTCACGCCCGAGAGCAGCAGATTGCCATTGGCGACTTCGACATCGACTTCCTGGAAGGCGGCGCGATCGGCTGCGAGCAAACGCATCTTCACTTGGTTTGATGCATTCGCATCATCGATGCCCTGCCCGATCGTGCGGTCTTGCGCGGCGTAGACGCCGACGCTCGCCGCTGTGCCTAACGCGGCCGTGACGCAGCCGCTCGTGGCGGCGCATGCCGCAAGAGCGGCCAAAGTGGCGATGGAGGTGCGCATGAGGCGCAGTGTGCGCTCGGATCGTTTCGCCCGCGTTAACGATAGGGCTCGTCGAACCACGCCGCGCGTTCATGTTTGGGTAAGACACTGGCGCCGACTACGATCACGTCAAGACGGATCGGCGCTGAATGCAAACGCCAGCGCCCGGCCAGAGTCTGCGCCGCGCGCGCAATGCGCTGCTGCGCCATCGGCGTCACCGCAAACATACCGGCTTCGTACGTCGAACGCGCCTTGGCCTCGACGATCACAAGCACCCCGCCCTTCCACGCCGCGATATCGACTTCGCCATGCGGCGTACGGCAGCGATGACCGAGAATGCGATAGCCCTTGGCCATCAGGTAGAACATCGCGATCCATTCCGCGATGCGGCCGCGGCGCTCGGCCTTTTGCCGTTTCAAGCGCGATCCTTGAGTTCGAGCGCGCGCTGATAGGCGCGCTTGCGCGGCACACCCAATGCGCGCGCCGCCTCCGCCGCCGCATCCTTCACACCGCGCGGCAAGGCCTTGAGCAAGAACGCATCGAGCGCCTCCTCACTCACCTCGCCCCTTTCCAAAGGCGGACCAATGACAACGACGATTTCGCCCCGCGGCCCACCAGCTTCGGCATAGTGCGCCGCCAACACATCGAGCGTATCGCGCCGCGTCTCCTCGAACATCTTGGTGAGTTCGCGCGCCACCGCCGCCGGCCGCGCGCCAAGCATCTCCGCCATGTCCGCGAGCGATTCCGCCAGGCGCGGCCCACTCTCGTAAAGGATCAACGTCGCATCCACGTCGGCCAATTCCGCGAGCGTCGCTTTGCGCGCGCCCTGCTTGTTTGGCAGGAAGCCCGCAAACAAGAAGCGGTCGCTCGGCAGGCCAGAGACGACGAGCGCCGCCAGCGAAGCCGATGCGCCAGGGATCGGAAACACGCGATGCCCGGCCTCGATCACCGCCCGCGCCAGTTTGAAGCCAGGATCAGACACAAGCGGCGTGCCGGCGTCCGAAATCAGCGCCACGCTCTCCCCGCGCGCCAAAGCGTCGAGAATGTCCTCCCGCGCGGCCTCGGCATTGTGCTCGTGGTACGCGGCGAGCCGCGGCTTCAGCCCATAGGCGTCCATCAGCTTGCGGGCGACGCGCGTATCCTCAGCATAGACCCGGCTCACCCCGCCCAGAATATCCAATGCCCGCAATGTGATGTCGCGCAGGTTCCCGATCGGGGTCGCGACCACATAAAGGCCCGTTTCGGGAGGTGGACTGGATTCGCGGGCGCCGATACGGTCGCGCGCGATTTCCTCGGGGTCTTGCGAAGGGTTGTTCATGGCTTCCGCCAAATCATCGGCGCTGCCGCGCGTTGCGCCAAGTCATTTGAAGCTCGGTGCCGCTTTGAGCTTGGCCGCTTTCATGGCCGCCTGCGCCACCGCGCCCTCTGGCCCCACGCCAATGCCCGGCCCCGGCCCGGCCCCGACCCCAGGAACCGACGTCACCAGCCGCGAAGGCGTGACTCCACCCTTCATGCGCGGCCAACAGATCGTGCGCGTGGGCCTGCTGCTGCCCTTCTCGCTGCGGCCGCAGGACGCTTCGGCGCTCTACAACGCCGCCGAACTCGCCCTCTTCGATCACGGCAGCCCGAACACGCTGCTGATCCCGCGCGACGCCGGCGCCGATGAAGCCTCCGCCACCGCCGCCGCCCGCGCGCTCGTCAATGACGGCGCCGACATCATCATTGGCCCAGTGCTGCGCGAAGGCGTCGCTGGCGCTGGCAACGCCGCGCGCACCGAGAACATTCCGGTGATCGGCTTCTCGTCCGATCGCACCGTCGCCGGCAACGGCGTCTACCTGCTGAGCTTCCAGCTCGAAGACGAAATCTCACGCATCGTCTCGTACGCGTCTGAGCACAACATTCGCACCATCGCGCTGCTGGCGCCCTCGAACGAATACGGCCGCCGCGTCGAAAGCGCCTTGCGCGCCGAAGCCCGCCTCCACGGCGTGACCATCACATCCGCGCAACTCTACAGCCGCACTGATACAGAGGCCGCGGCCGCCGCCACCGCCATGGCCGCCACGCTGCGCACGACGCCAACGCAAGGCATCCTGATCGCCGAAAGCGGCCAACCTTTGCGCTCGATCGCGACGGCTCTGGTGCGCGGCGGCGTCGATCAACGCCAAGTGCGCTTCATGGGCACCAGCGTCTGGGCGGGCGAAGCGCAACGCGAACCGACGCTCGCGGGCGGCTGGTACGTATCGCCCGATTTGAACTCACGCGGCGAATTCGAGGGCCGCTACCAAAATATCTACGGCCAGGCGCCGACGCGCCTCGCCAGCTTGGGCTACGACGCTGTCGCTCTCGCCGCCCTGCTCTCACGCGACCAAGGCGCGCGCGGCTTCAATCGCGCCGCGATCGAAAACCCAGAAGGCTTCGCCGGCTCCGACGGCCTCTTCCGATTCCGCAATAACGGCGCGATCGAACGCGGCCTTGCAATCATCGAAGTGCGCCAGAACGACGTCGCGGTGCTGGAAGCCGCCCCGCGCCGCTTCGCGCGTCAGGGTAGCTAGACCGCCAACTCCGCCGCAATCGAATTCGCGACCAGACGACCGCGCGCCGTAAGACGCACGCGGTCGTCGTCATATGTGATCAAGCCCTGCGCGCTCAGCCAAGCGAGCGCTTCGGAATTGACGGGGCGACCGCGCAAGTCCGCGATGCGCTGAAGCTCGGCGCCTTCAACAGTCCGCACGCCCATGAGCAGCACTTCGTCTGCATTTTCCTCATTGGACAGCGTTGCATCCTCGATCCATCCCACACCATGCTCGCGCACTGCGTCGATATAATCCGACGGGCGCGCCTGGGCTTCGGTGGCGATGCGCGCGCCATCCTGCGTGAAACGTCCATGCGCGCCGGGGCCAACGCCAATCCAATCCGCGCTGCGCCAATAGAGCAGATTGTGCAGCGCGCGTGCGCTTTCGCTGCGCGCGTGGTTCGAAATCTCGTAGCCCGGAAAACCCGCCGCTTCGCACACCTCTTGCGTCAGCTCGTAAAGCGTCGCCGCCTTCTCGTCGTCCGGCGGCACAAGCTGGCCGCGATCGACACGCCGCGCGAACGCGGTCTTCGGCTCGATCGTCAGCTGATAGAGCGAGACATGCTCGACCGGCAGCTCCAGCGCGCGCGTCAGCTCTGCGCGCCATTCCGCTTCGCTCTGCCCTTCCCGCGCATAGATCAGATCGAGCGACACGCGTTGCCCGGTCGCCGCCGCCGCATCGACCGCCCGGCGCGCCGCATGTGCATCATGCCGACGTCCCAGCGCCTTCAACGCCGCATCATCAAACGCCTGCGCCCCCACCGAAAAGCGATTCACACCCGCCGCCGCTTGCTCCGCGTAGAGCGCGTAATCTTCCGGGTTCGCTTCCAGCGTAATCTCGCAATCGGCCGCCAGCGTGTAGATGCGCGACGCCGCATCGATCAGTTTCGCGATCTCATGCCCGCGTAGCAATGACGGCGTGCCGCCGCCCAAGAACAAGCTCACCGCCTCGCGCCGACCCAAACGCGCCGCGTGCGCTTCCATGTCGGCAATGATCGCGTCAAGCAATGGTGCGTTGTCGGCGCCGCGCGCGCGATAGACGTTGAAATCGCAATAGGGGCAGATCGCGGCGCAATACGGCCAATGCACATATATGCCGAAAGCGCTCATTTGAGGCTTGCGAGCAATTTCTCGAACGCGCGCGCGCGATGCGTCATCGGCAGCTTCTCGTCGTGGCTCATCTCGCCGAACGTGCGGTCCAAACCATTCGGCTGAAAGATCGGATCGTAGCCGAAGCCCTGCGTCCCACGCGGCGGCCAAACGATCGTGCCGCGCGCCTCGCCCTCGAACGTGTCCACCGCACCGCCCGGCTCCGCCAACGCCAGAGCACACACAAAGCGCGCCGAGAAATCGGTCGCGCCGCGCTTCTGCAATTCCTCATGCACACGCTGCATGGCGAAGCCGAAATCCTTGTTCGGCCCGGCCCAGCGCGCCGAGTACACGCCCGGATCGCCGCCAATGCCAAACACTTCGAGCCCAGAATCGTCGGCCAGCGCCGGCAAGCCGGATGCTTCCGCCGCCGTCCGCGCCTTCAGCGCCGCATTGCCGATGAACGTGGTTTCCGTCTCTTCCGGCTCGGCCAAGCCCAAATCCGCTGCGGAAACCGCCTCCACGCCAAGCGGGGCCAGCAGCGCGCCGATCTCGCGCACCTTTCCGGCATTGTGGCTGGCGACGACGAGACGGCCTGAAAGACGGGGCATAAGCGACACTTGTTTGACCTGACCGCCCAGCGTCTATATCGTTTATCAATAAAGTCCGGCTAAGCTCCGGCGTTCGGCAGGATCAGACCATTCATGAAAGCCCTCGGCAAAGGCTCGATCGCTTCCATCGTCCAGGTGGGCCTGCAGATCGCTTGGGTCGTCCTTTGGGTGATGGCCGGCCTGCTCGTCATCGGCGCGATCGCCTATGGCGTCATCCTCTTTTTAATCTCGAACGGTTCGATTGATCCGGCGCTCTTGGAAGGCGGCGAAGGCGCGGCTCGCGTCGGCGGCGGCTCCGGCGATTTCCATCTCACCTATGATCAACCCGGCGGCGCACGTTGGCCCGTCGTGGTCCCTGCTCTGCTGATCGGGGCCGTCGCCATCGCCGGCTCGCTCGTGATTGTGTGGCGGCTCAAACAATTGTTCGAGAGCTTCTCCTCTGGCGAGCCCTTTCGCCGCGAGAACGCCCACCACCTTCGCGTCATCTGGATCACCATGACCGCGATCGAACTCGCGCGTTATGCGCTGATGGCGCTGACCGGCGTGCTGATCACGACATTCGCACCCGACATTCACGGTCAGATCGAAATCTCGGTCGATTTCACCACCTGGCTTTCGATCCTCATTCTGGTCGTCTTGGCCGAGGTCTTCCGCGAAGGCGCGCGCCTCAAGGAAGAGCAGGAGCTGACGATCTGATGGCGATCCGCGTCACTCTCGACCGCATCCTGCTCGAACGCCGCATGTCGCTGACCGATCTCAGCGAAAAGGTCGGCGTGACGCTCGCGAACCTCTCGATCCTGAAAACCGGCAAGGCGAAAGCGATCCGCTTCTCCACCCTCAACGCGCTCTGCCGTGTGCTGGATTGTCAGCCGGGCGAATTGCTCAGCTTCGAGCCGAGCGACACCGACGCGCTCGAGGAAGCCGACGCCGACTAAACGATCAGCGCGCCGACTTCGAAGCGAAAGCTCTCCAACTCCGGATCCTCAAGCGCGGCGGCATTGATGTAATCGGCCTCGCCGAACAGCGCGAAATCCCGCCCGCCCGCGTCAAACACATAGCCAACATCGACGCTGTACGGATTGGTCATGGTCAGCCGGCGCGGCAGCTTCAGCGACGCGCCGATCAGCCAGGGCAAGTCGATATCTTCGTGCGTCCAATCGCGCGCGATCGCCCTGTATGTATCCGGCTCTTCCGTGCGCAGATGGCCGTACGCGTGATCCAGCAGCGCGCCTTCGCGGATCACGATGTCGGTCGCGCCTTCAAAGCCGATGTCGATGTGAAACACCGCGCCGTTCGCAAAGAAAATCTCGATCGGATCGTCGCCCTCGAACGGCGCATGTCCGACGCGCGTGATCCGCGCGATCGGGCCCGCATCGACAAGCGCGCGCACGCTCATGCGATCGCCTGACGCTGCAGCTCAAACAGCTTGCCGCAGCCGAGCTTCGCCAAGCGGATCAGCTCCGCGAATTCTTCGTCTGTGAAGGGACGCTTCTCGCCAGTGGCTTGCACTTCGATCAGTCGGCCATCGCCGGACATCACGAAATTACAATCGACCTCGGCGTTGGAATCCTCCGCGTAATCGATGTCGAGCACGGCAGCAGCCTCGAACACGCCGCATGAGATCGCCGCGACTTGCCCGGTGATCGGGTTTTCTTTGATCACTTTCTCTTCGACCAAATATTTGCACGCCCGCGCCAGCGCGACCCAGGCGCCGGTGATCGCCGCCGTGCGCGTGCCGCCGTCAGCTTGGATCACGTCGCAATCGAGCGTGATGGTGCGGTCGCCCAACATTTTGAGATCGACCACCGAACGAAGCGAGCGCCCAATCAGACGTTGGATTTCCTGCGTCCGCCCCGATTGCTTGCCTTGGGCTGCTTCGCGGCGGCCGCGTGTGTGCGTGGCGCGCGGCAGCATGCCGTATTCGCCCGTCACCCATCCCCGCCCCTGACCCTTCATCCAGCCGGGGACACCCTGTTCAACGCTCGCCGTGCAGAGCACGTGCGTCTGTCCGAACTTGGCCAGGCAGGAGCCCTCGGCGTAGCGGGACACCGCCGTCTCGAGGCTGATGTCACGCAATTGGTCACTGGCGCGGCCGGACGGGCGCATGGGAACTTCTCCAAAATACGTCTCTATCGGATTGTTTGGTCTAGTTAGGCCTACTCGACCTAACTTTCCTACAGAGCTCTATGAAACCGAAGGCCCGCCCATTGGCCGAAAAGCGCCCCCAAGTCGACCCCTGGGAGGCCTGGGGCGCCGCATAGCTCAGTTTGGACAAGTTTGGCCGACTCGGCCTAACTCCTTAACCCAATAGCAATCTATAGGATTGTTAGGCTCACCCCGCCTAACTTGACCAAACAATCATATGAAAGCCACCCACAATCCCTACAATCCCGGCGCCGGGGTCCCTCCCCCGGACCTCGCCGGCCGCGATGCGCTGATCGAAATGGCGCGCGTCGCCATCGTCCGCGCCAAGGCCGGGCGGCCCGCGAAAAGCGCCATCATGTTGGGGCTGCGCGGCGTCGGCAAAACCGTGCTGCTCAACGCCTTCGAGGCCATCGCCGAAGAGGAAGGCTGCCAAACCGCGCTGCTGGAAATCGAACCGACCATGCCGTTGGCGCAGCAGCTCGCGCCGCAGCTTCAGCAAATCCTCTTCCGCCTCGACCGCATCAAGAAAGCCGGCGCCGAACTGCAAAAGGCGTTTGGATCGCTCAAGGCCTTCGCCTCGATGTTCAAAGCGACCGTCGGCGACGTCGATTTTAGCTTCGCCGCCGGCCAAGCCACTGGCGACCTCACCATCGACTTGACCGATCTCTTCGTCGCCATCGCCGAAGCCGCGAAGAAGCGCGAGACCGCGATCATTCTGTTGATCGATGAAATCCAATATCTGCAGAAGAGCGATCTGGGCGCGCTCATCATGGCGCTGCACAAAATCTCACAGCGCCAATTGCCCCTGCTCCTCTTCGGCGGCGGCCTGCCGCAACTCGCCAAGCTCGCGGGCGACGCCAAATCCTACGCGGAGCGCCTGTTCGATTATCCCCCGATCGGACCGCTCGATGACGCTGGCGCGCGGCTCGCCCTCACCGCCCCCGCCGAACGCGAAGGTGTGAAATACGCCGCCGATGCGCTCGACTTCGTCGTCAAGCAAACCGGCGGCTATCCGTTCTTCCTGCAAGTGTGGGGTGCGCATTGCTGGGAGGTCGCCGCGAAATCGCCGATCACGCTCGCGGACGCCAAGCGCGCCACGGATCTCGCCGTCGCCGCGCTCGATGAAGGCATTTTCAAAGTGCGCCTCGCCCGTCTTACCGATCGCCAGAAAGCCTACGCCCGCGCCATGGCCGAATTCGGTGCGGACCCCGTGCATTCCTCGGAGATCGCTGACGCGATGGGCCTAAGCCTGAGCCAAGCCGCGCCCATCCGCGACGAGCTGATCAAGAAAGGCATGGCCTATTCGCCCGAGCGCGGCCTGATCGGTTTCACGGTGCCGAAATTCGACGAATATATGCGCCGCGCGATGGATCCGCTCACACCACCGAAGGCAAAGAAAAAGGCCTAGCCGGCATACCGGCCCATCGAACACGCGCACCAGCGTTTTATGCCGCGCAGCGCAATGTCAATTGCCGCGTGCGGCGATGGACGCTGATCGAGCTGCAGCCGGCGCGCGCCAATGCCGCGCGGCCCACCACCAGCGACGGCGGCGGCGCGTCCGTCTCCCCTGCCGCGACAATTGCATCTTCCTCCAACGCGCCCAGCAATGGCGCATTGGTGCGCGCGAACGCTGGCGCGAGCGTCAGCCCTTCGACGGTGAACTCCGTCGTCACCGGCTGCATCATCGTGGTGAGGCCCAGCACCATCGGCGTCTCGGCCAATTCGCCAGCCGCTGGAATCGCGCCCGCGCGATCAAACAAACGCGCGGCCGAGCGATTGAACACACTCGCTGGATTGGTCACGTCAAACGTCACCAGCAGCGTCTCGCCGCCCACTTGCGTGCTCACCCGCCACACGTCCGCATCTTCCAGCGCAAAGCGAATCTCACGCGCCTGCGCCGGCTCGGCGTCAAGCGTGATCGTGATCACGTCGTAGGGCATTGCCCCCGGCCCGATCAGCCCTTCGGCGACATGGCTTGCGGGGGCCGGGAACACGCCCGCGAACGCGCGCGAAGCGCGTTCGCCAAAGCTGATGCGCGGGCGCGCGATCCGGCCGCGAATGGTGCTGCCGCCTTCGATGCCGACAGCCACCGCCGCAAACGGCAGCCGCCGCAGACCAATCCGTTCCGCGCTGGGCGTCGATACCGCCAGCATGTCCGGCACCCGCGTGTCGACTTCCAGCCGCACGTCCCGACCATTGATTTGCGCCTCCACCACGGGCGGGCCGTTCCGGGCGTCCAGCGTGAACGAGGTCTGCGCCAGGGCCGGCGCGGCAAAGCTCAAGGCGGCGATAAAGCCGAAAAGTCGCAATCGCATGGGCCGCGTTCCTCTAGGTGGAAGACGGCGATTTCAAGTCGCGGGGCCGCCGGCTTGCGCCAGCGCCCATGTTCGCTACCTAGAGGCGCGATGGCGCAGCCCCCTGCCCCCGACCTCACCTCGCTCGACGCCCGGGCGCGGGAGATTTTCCGAGAGATCGTCGAGTCCTATCTGACGACCGGCGAACCCGTGGGCTCGCGCACCCTCTCTAAGCTCGGCAGCGTCGGCCTCTCCGCGGCTTCCATCCGCAATACCATGGCCGACCTCGCCGGGCTCGGCCTGCTCGACGCGCCGCACGCGATGGCCGGCCGCCGCCCGACCCAGGCGGGCCTCCGCTTCTTCGTCGACAGCCTGCTCCAACTCGGCGACGTGCCGCCCGAAGAGAAGCGCGAGATCGACGCGCGCATTTCACAGGCCGGCACCAATCCTCAGGACCTGCTTGGCGCGGCGTCGGAATTGTTGTCGGGTCTCGCCGGCGGCGCAGGTCTTGTCGTCACACCGGAGCGCGACGCGCCCGTCCGCCACGCCGAGATTGTCGGTATCGGCCCCGGTCAAGCCTTGCTCGTGCTCGTGTTCGAAGACAACCAAATCGAAAATCGCATCATCAACACGCCGCCCGACCTCCCCTCCGGCGCGCTGGTCGAAGCCGCGAATTATTTGAACGCGCGTTTCAAAGGCAAAACCTTGAGCGAAGCGCGCACCGAGGCCACCGAAGCGATCGCCCGCGATCGCGCGGCCTTGGATCAGGCCGCGGCCAAGCTGGTCGAGAAAGGCTTGGTCGAATGGTCCGGCGAAGACCCGACCATGGGCCGCTCGCTCATCGTGCGCGGGCGCGGCAATCTGCTTCAGGATCAGCAGGCCATCGCCGACCTCGAACGTGCGCGCCGGCTGTTCGACGACCTGGAAAAGACCCGCGAATTGATCCAAGTGCTCGACCTCGCCAAGGCTGGCGAGGCCGTGCGTGTCTTTATTGGCTCCGAGAACCCGCTGTTTTCATTGTCGGGGTCGAGTTTGATCGTCGCGCCCTATATGAACGCCGAGCGGCGGGTCGTCGGCGCTCTCGGCGTCATCGGCCCGACCCGACTGAATTACGCCCGGGTGATCCCGGTGGTGGACTACACGGCCCGCGTCGTCGGCAGATTGCTCGACGCCCGCGGATCGGAACGGTGAACGAGGAATGGAATGACGGACGAAAGCAACGCAGAGCAACAACAAGCCGAAGCGTCTGAATCGCAAACGCCCGACATCGCAACGCTGCAGGCCGAGCTCGCCAAAGCGCGCGACGACATGCTGCGCGCCTTGGCCGACGCCGAGAACACCCGCCGCCGCGCCGAACGCCAAGTCGCCGAAGCGCGCATCTACGCCATCGACCGCTTCGCCGGCGATTTGCTGCCGATCGCGGACACCTTGTCACGCGCACTGCTCGCGGCGCCGCGCGACAGCATGGACGTCAGCGTGCGCAATCTCATCACCGGCCTCGAACTCACCGAGCGCACCATGCTCGACGCCTTCGCCAAACACGGCTTGAAGCGCGTCGGCGAAAAGGGTGAGACGTTTGACCCCAACGTCCACCAAGCGGTGGCGCAAGCGCCCTCGGACTATCCCTCGGGGGCGGTGGCCGAGGTGATGCAGCCGGGCTTCGTGTTGGGCGAGCGCACCTTGCGCGCGGCGATGGTCCTGGTCTCAAGCGGACCCGCGAACGGCGCGCAAGCGCCAAGTGGAACCGTCGATATTAAGGTCTGAGCTATGCGCGGCGCACGCGTCGCCATGCGAGCTTGCTCGGGATTAGTCGCGGTTCCGACGAATTTCGCCTTTACCTCCTGCATTGCTGATTGTTAACCATACCGGCCAATCAGATCAGGGGAGTCTTACATGCGCGGAAAATTGTTGTTGGGCGCGGCCACCGCCGCATTGCTGCTCGCCCTGCCCGCCGCCGCGCAAGACGTCGATCAGCCCGGCGATGCGAGCACCGAAGCGCGCCTCACCGTGGGCGCGACCGACGGCGCCATCTCGCCCGCTGGCGACACCGATTGGTATCGTCTGCGCGTCGAGGAAGGCCAGCGCTACACGATCGCGCTCGACGCCGTTTCGGACGCGCCGGAGAACGCGATCGATCCGGTGCTCTCGGTCTACAGCCAGGCCGGCGAACAGATCGCCTATAATGATGACAGCAACGGCACGCTGAATTCGCAACTCTCATACAATGCGAACGCCACCGGCGATGTCTTTGTCGAGGCCCGCGCGTTCAATCAGGCTTCCACGGGCGGCTATCGCTTCACCATCAGCGCCGCCGCCATTCCGCCGGACGACGCCGGCAACGACGCCAACACGCGCGCGACCGCCGCGACAGGCCGCGACATCAACGGCGCGCTGGAATATGAGGGTGACGAGGATTGGTATCGCCTCAGCGTGCGGCCGGGCCAACGCTATCGCATCGCGCTCAACAGCAACGCCAATGCGGAGACGCCGCTAGGCGACCCCTATCTGCGCCTGGTCGACGCCGAGGGCATGGAACTCGCCGCCAGCGACGACAGCGAAGGCAGCCTCAATTCCTTGCTGAACTACACGCCGCAAGCGCGCGGCACGGTTTACGTGGTGGCCAGCGCCTACGCCAACGCCTACCAGGGCGGCTACACGCTGCGCGTCGACGCCGAGCGCGCGCCAACGGACGGCACCAGCGCCGACCGCAACACCCGCGGCCGTTTGAATATCGGTCGCCCCGTCAATGCGTCGCTCGATTTCGCCGGCGACATCGATTGGTATCGCATCCGCCTCACCGAGGGCCAATCCTATCGCTTCCGTTTGGACAGCGCCGAAACCGGCAACCCGCTCGGCGATCCGCTGCTCAAACTCATCGGCCCAGACGGCGTGGAAATCGCCATGGATGACGATGGCGGCGGCCAGCTGAATTCGTATCTCGAATTCACCGCCCCCACGACTGGCAATTATTTCGTCGAAGCGCGCGGCTATATGGACGACGCCGTCGGCGATTACGTGCTCACCGCGCTCGAAGGCGACACCCCGGCGGACGCGAGCACCGACATCACGCTCAGCGCGGAAGGCGATTATCGCGAAGGCGTGCTCGCCCCTGCCGGCGACAAGGATTGGTATCGCCTCGAACTCGCCGAAGGCCAGAGCGTGCGCATCGGCCTGACCTCCGCTGAGACGGGCGACGGCCTCTCCGATCCGTATCTGGTGCTCTACAGCGCCGATGGCGCCGAAGTGGCCCGCGATGACGACAGCGGCGACGGTTTGAGCGCGTGGCTCGAATACACAGCCGCGACCGCCGGCGCGTACTTCATCGAAGCGCGCGGCTTCGGCGATGATGCGGCCGGCCGCTACATCATCGGCATCAATGGCGGCGAAGTCGGCGACACCCCCGACACGGCCGAATATCTCGCGCCAAACAGCGAAGGCCGCGTCAGCATGATCGGCGCCGCCGGCGACGTCGATTGGTTCGCCGTCGACCTGATCGAAGGCCGTCCGCATCGCTTCTATATCGACAGCTACGATCCGGATCCCCTGGCCGATCCGATGGTCACGCTGCTCGATGAGAACGGCGCGACCGTCGCGTCCGATGACGATGGCGGCGCCGGGCTGAACTCATACCTCGCGTTCACGTCGGCTGCGGGCGGTCGCTACTACCTGGCCGTGTCCGGCTATGGCGGCGGCACGGGACGCTATTATGTCCGCGCGCTCGACACCGAGGTGCCAGGCGGCGCCAATACCGATGAATATTTGGACGGCAATGGCGACGATCGCATCAATCGCATCGAAATCCCTGGGGATGTCGACTCCTACCAGGTCGAACTTGAAGCCGGCGTACGCTATACGATTGACGTGCGCGGCCATGGCGACAGCCCATTGAGCGATGCATTCGTCGCGGTGCTGGACAGCAATGGCGAGCGCGTTGCTTCGGACGATGACGGCGGCGCGGGTTTGGACGCCCGCCTGCGGTTCACGCCCGAGCAGAGCGGATCATTCGTCCTGCAGGCGAGCGGCCTTGGCGGCTCGATCGGCGGGTATCAAATTCAAATCGCGCGTTAACAGGGCTTAGGGCCCGGGGGACGCACGCGATGGCGGCGGCGCTGGCAAGAGCGCCGCCGCTTTTCTTTAGGCTTAGCCCAATCCGGCAAGACGCTCGGCGCCTTGGCGCTCCAGCATCCAGCCTGGATATTCCGGCTTCAGCTTCGACACCTCATCGAGCTTGGCGAGATCGTCGCTGGTCAGCGCAACGCTGGTCGCCGCGAGATTGTCCGCGAGCTGATCCTCATTGCGGGCGCCAATAATGACGCTCGTCACGTGCTTCTGATGAAGCAGCCACGCAAGCGCGATTTGCGCCACCGACACACCACGCGCATCGCCCAGCTGCTTCATCACATCGATGATGTCGTAGGCCTTGTCCTTATCCACCGGCGGGAAATCGAACGCAGTGCGGCGCGCATCGTTCGGCCCGGCATTGTCGCGCGTGAATTTGCCGGACAGAAAGCCGCCCGCCAGCGGGCTCCACGGCATGATCGCCAGCTCTTGATCCTTGGCGAGCGGCACGACCTCGCGTTCGAGATCGCGGCCCGCGATCGAATAATACATCTGCAGCGATTCAAACCGCGCCAGCCCATTGCGTTCGGACACGCCCAGCGCCTTGGCGATCTGCCACGCCGCGAAATTGCAGAGTCCAATATAGCGCACTCGCCCTGAGGCGACGACCTCATCGAGCGCTTCCAGCGTCTCTTCGATCGGCGTCGCCGGATCGAATGCGTGCACCTGATAGAGATCGACATAATCGAGCTGCAAGCGGTCCAAGCTGGCGTCGATCGCGTCGAAAATGTGCTTGCGCCCAAGGCCCCACAGATTGGAGTTCTTGGCGCGGCGCTGCGCTTCAGGCGTGTCGGCCCCGCCATAGGCGCCCATGCGGCCGAACACTTTGGTGGCGATCACCAATTCATCGCGCGGCAATTCCTTGATCGCCTCCCCCAACACCGTCTCGGACAGACCGTTGGAATAAATGTCCGCCGTATCGATGAAAGTGACGCCCTGATCGAACGCCGCCTTCGTCAGCTTCGTGCAGGTCTCCTGCTCCAATGCGCCGATGACTTTCCAAAAGCCGTCGCCGCCGAACGTCATAGTGCCAAGGCAGATTTCAGATACGGCAAGGCCAGTGCGGCCGAGTTTGCGATAACGCATGCGCATTCTCCCGAGGCCGAACGGCCCGCTGCGAGTGATGACAATCAAGAAACGACCAGAGCCCGCGCGATCGCAGCGGCGCGCGCAACAGGCGCGGGCGTCAGCCTTGGATGGAGCGATACAGAGGTCGAAAAAATCGCGCCGGGGATGCGGCGCGATTTCTCTTAGCTAACACAAGAAGGCGTTTTTGGCAATTGACGGACGTCTAGGAGATCCCGGCGCACTCATCCTCGCCCTTGATGGGCGAGGTGGCTCGCGTGCGAACGCACGCGAGACGGAGTGGGTGGCGGCGCAGTCCGTCAACCGCCGCGCTGTCACCCACTCAGTCACGCCGCTGCGCGCCGCGACAGCTCGCCCATCAAGGGCGAGCAGATGTCTGCGCTCATGCTTTCAACCGACGCCGTTCGCGCGGAACCACGCAAGGCAACGCGCCCAACCATCCGCCGCCGCTTCTGCGTTGTAGCTCTCGCGATAATCGGCGTGAAAGCCGTGCTGCACGCCGGGATAGACAATGATCTGCGAGTTCGACGGATTGTCCGCCGCCTGCAGCGACGCGCGCATTTGCTCGACGCTCTCCAGCGGAATGCCGTTGTCGTTCTCCGCATACAGCCCAAGCACCGGCGTCTGCAACGTGCCGCCAATATCATACGGCCACGGCCGATCTTCATCCGCGCCCCAGCGCCCAGCCGCCGGGCGCACCACGCGGCCATACCAAGCCACGCCCGCTTTAATGTCGGGGAAACGCGCAGCCGCCATCCAAACCACGGTTCCGCCCCAGCAGAAACCGGTGATGCCGATCGCATTGCGCGCAAAGCTCTGCGCCTTGAGCCAAGCAATCGCGCCTTCCGTGTCGGCCATCACTTGTTCGTGGTTGGCCGTGCCGACGATCGCCAGAATTTGCTGGAAGTCCGTCATCGGCGCGGGATCGCCGGCGCGATCGAAATAGTCCGGTGCGATCGCGACATAGCCTTCGCGCGCGAAACGACGGCAGACGTCCTTGATGTAATCATGGATGCCGAAAATCTCATTCACAACGATCACACAGGGATGCCGCCCGCGCCCCGCTGGCCGCGCCACGTACGCCGGCAGGCTGTAGCCGCCAGCGCCATTGATGTGCACATCCTCGACGATCAGCTCGTCGCTGGGCGTCGTCACCGGGGAGGCGCACGACGACACCGCCGCGCTCGCATAGCCGGCGAAAAACAAGGACGCCGCCATCGCGCGGCGGGTCGGCGGCAAATTACCTTCCGGCGTATCCAGACGCATTAATCTCTCCCTCGGTCGCGCCCGTCGCGCATCCCCTTGCACAGCAACATGGTTCGGGTTCAGGCTTCCGGCCAGAGCATTCGGGGGAGAACGATGCGGGTACTTGGATTTGCTGCGTTCGCGGCCTCATTCGCACTTGCGGGACCAGCCTGGGCCGCCAATCCCCTTCCCTTCGATCCCGAGCTCGCCACCCATGCCTGGCTCAATACCATGGGCGACGAAGCGACCGCGCGCTCGAACGCGTATTTCGAGGGCGGCTACATCATCGATTTCGCCGGCACTCTGCTCTCCATCCTCGTCGCCGGGCTCATCCTCGCGCTCGGTTGGGCGCGCGGCGTCCGGGCCTGGCTTGAGAAGACCGTGAAGTGGTTTCCGCTCGTGGCGTTGGGCGTCGCCTTCTTCGTCAATCTCGTCTCAAGCGTGCTCACCTTCCCGTTCAGCTATTATGTCGATTTCGTGCGCGAGCACCGCTACGAACTCTCGACCCAGACCTTTCCCGAATGGTTCGGCGAGCAAATGATGGGCGCGAGCATCGGCCTCATCGTCGGCTCGATCTTCATCGCCATTCTCTACGTTATCATCCGCGCCGCGCGGAACACGTGGTGGATTTGGGGCTCGGCGGTCACATTGGTCTTCATCGCCATCATGGGCATGATCGCGCCCGTCTTCATCTCGCCGCTGTTCAACACCTACACGCCGATGGAGCAAAGCGAGCTGCGCGACGACATCATCGCCATGGCGCAAGCGAACGGCGTGCCCGCCGACGACGTCTTTGTGTACGATCGCTCGCGCCAAACCAATTCGATCAGCGCCAACGTCTCCGGCATGTTCGGCACCACGCGCATTTCGCTTGCCGACACCTTGCTCGAACGCGCGAGCCCGGAGGCGACGCGCGCCGTGATGGGGCACGAAATCGGCCATTACGTGCTTGGCCACACCTATTCCCTGCTCGTCATGATGGGCATCACCATCGTCATCATGTTCGCGATCGTGCATTTCGGCTTCCGCGCACTCGCCAAGAATGAGCGCTGGGGCGTGCGCGATATCGCAGATCCCGCCGGTCTGCCCCTGATCCTGGTGCTGATCTCCGCCGTGAGCCTGATTGCGTCGCCCATTCAACGCAACATCGTCTATTTTCACGAACAGCAAGCCGACATGTTCGGACTGAACGTTGCGCGCGAGCCAGACGGTTTCGCCGAGGCCGCCGTGCTGCTCTCCGAATATCGCAAGATGGAGCCAAGCGCGCTTGAGGAATGGTTCTTCTACGACCACCCCTCGGGCTGGAATCGCGTGCACAATGCCATGGTCTGGAAAGCGCACGAAATCCAGGCCGGCCGTTTAGCGCCCTCCCCCGGCGGTCCACCCGAAGGCTGGGTCCCGGACTTCGTGCGCGAACGAGAAGCGGCCGCAGCTACATCGCCAGCTGCGGAACCGTCACCCGTCGCACCGTCAAATTGATCCGCCCGCCTTTCGGGATCAGACGCGACGTGCCGTTCATGATGCGGTCGACGCCATGATACGCACGTCGCGCCGCGCCGCCGAGCATGCACACATCGCCTGACGCCAGGCGCACGCTACGCGTTGGATCAGAGCGCAGCGAACCGCCAATGCGAAACAGCGCCGTGTCGCCGAGCGAGATCGACAGCACCGGCGCGTCCCATGCTTCTTCGTCGCTATCGACGTGCAGCCCCATGCGCGCGTCGCCTTCGTAATAATTCACCAGGCACGCTTCGGGCGGCGCCGGATAGGCGGCGAACTTGTCCCAAAGCTCCAGCACCTTCTCCGGCATGTCCGGCCAAGGCTTGCCTGTCTCGGGATGCGTCTCCTGATAGCGATAGCCCTGCTCCTTGTCGGTCACCCAGCCGAGCGACCCAAAATTGGTCATCCGCACCCGCATCGGCAGGCCCGATTTCGGCATGCGTGGAATGTAGAGCGGCCCCGCCCGGAAGCGCTGAAACACCGCGTCGCGCAGCGCTTCCTGCTCGGCCCGATCCAGCAGACCGGGCCAAAGGCGGAAACCATCAAGGTCGGAGGCGGGACGGGTCATGCTGTTTACCGAGGTTCTAAGCCCCATCTAGGTATTCGGTTTCTTTTTTGTTCCCCTCAAAAACTGAGCAGGATCAAGCGCGGCGGGGCTTGGCTCTATTTCCCTGCGGCGAATGCGGATAGTCGCTCTTCAAAGCCTTGCACCATGTGGGCGATACACCACATGAACCGGGAAACGAACGACCTAAAGCTTGAGGGGGCGATGGGTCGGTCAATCGGAACTGAGAAGACACAGGACGCGCGCTTCGGGGACGCCTAACAGGGTCCGTGAAACGGGGCCGCGCTGCTGAAAGGAACGAGGAAGAGAGATGGGTAAAGTCATCGGTATCGACTTGGGCACGACCAATTCATGCGTCGCCGTCATGGAAGGCTCCACGCCCAAGGTGATCGTCAACGCCGAAGGCGCCAACACCACGCCGTCCGTGGTCGCGTTTTCCGAGAGCGGTGAACGCCTGATCGGCATCCAAGCCGCGCGCCAAGCCATCACCAATCCCCAGCACACCTATTACGCCGTGAAGCGCCTGATCGGCCGCTCCTACGACGACCCGATCTCGAAGAAGGATTCGGAACTCGTTCCCTACAAGATCGTCAAAGGCCCGAACGGCGACGCCTGGATCGAAGGCCGCGACAAGCAATACGCGCCGTCCGAAATCTCCGCCTTCGTGCTGCAGAAGATGAAGCAGACGGCCGAGGATTATCTCGGCGAGCCGGTGACGCAGGCCGTCATCACGGTTCCCGCCTATTTCAACGACGCGCAACGCCAAGCCACCAAGGACGCCGGCCGCATCGCCGGTCTCGAAGTGCTGCGCATCATCAACGAGCCGACCGCGGCCGCCCTCGCCTACGGCTTGGACAAGACCACCCAATCCAAGACCATCGCCGTCTATGACCTCGGCGGCGGCACCTTCGACGTCTCGATCCTCGAGATCGGCGACGGCGTGTTCGAAGTCCGCTCCACCAATGGCGACACCTTCCTCGGCGGCGAAGATTTCGACATCCGCATCCTGAATTACCTCGCCGACGAGTTCAAAAAGCAGAACGGCGTCGACCTGCGCCAAGACAAGCTCGCGCTGCAACGCCTCAAGGAAGTGGCCGAGCAAGCCAAGAAAGAGCTGTCGAGCCGCACCGAATTCGACGTCTCCGTGCCGTTCATCAGCATGGACGCCAACCGCAATCCGCTTCACCTCAACATGAAGCTGACGCGCGCGAAGTTCGAAAGCTTGGTCGAAGACCTGGTCCAGCGCACGCTCGGCCCCTGCAAAGCCGCGCTGAAAGACGCCGGCCTCACCGCCAACGACATCAAGGAAGTCGTGCTCGTCGGCGGCATGACCCGGATGCCGAAAATCCAGCAGGTGGTGAAGGAATTCTTCGGCCGCGAGCCGCACAAGGGCGTCAACCCGGATGAAGTCGTGGCCGTGGGCGCCGCGATCCAAGCCGGCGTGCTGCAAGGCGACGTGAAGAACGTCGTCCTGCTCGACGTCACCCCGCTCTCGCTCGGCATCGAAACCCTGGGCGGCGTGTTCACCCGCTTGATCGAGCGCAACACCACGATCCCGACCAAGAAGAGCCAAATCTTCTCGACCGCTGAGGATAATCAGCAAGCCGTCACCATCCGCGTCTTCCAAGGCGAGCGCGAAATGGCGGCGGACAACCGCGCGCTCGGCCAGTTCGATCTGGTCGGCATCCCCCCTGCGCCGCGCGGCATGCCGCAAGTCGAGGTCACCTTCGACATCGACGCCAACGGCATCGTCTCGGTCAGCGCCAAGGATAAGGCGACCAACAAAGAACAAAGCATGCGCATCCAGCCGTCGGGCGGTCTGTCCGAGAGCGACATCCAGCGCATGGTGAAGGAAGCCGAAGAGCACGCCGGCGAAGACAAATCGCGCCGTGAGCTCGCGGAAGCCAAGAACCAAGGCGAGGCCCTGGTCCACGCCACCGAAAAGCAGCTGCAAGAAAACGGCGACAAAATCCCGGCCGGCGACAAGTCCGCGATCGAGAACGCGATCGCCGCGCTCAAGACCTCGCTCGAAAGCGACAACACCAGCGACATCGCCGCCAAGACCCAAGCTCTGGTGCAAGCGTCGATGAAGATCGGTGAAGCGCTCTATGGCGGCGCGGGCCCCGGCGGCGAAGGCCCCAGCGGCGGCGCGCAAAACGATGACGGCGTCGTCGACGCCGACTTCGAAGAAGTCGACGGCAAGAAGAACTCGTAAGGGTCGGAGCCGAACATGATCGTGCGTGCAGGTAAAATCGTATGACCGCCGCTACTCGCGATTATTACGAAATCCTCGGCGTTGCGCGTGACGCGGATGCGGCGACGATTAAGTCGGCCTTCCGCAAGCTCGCGATGAAATTGCACCCGGACCAAAATCCGGGCTGCAAGGTCTCCGAGGAGCGGTTCAAGGAGATCGGCGAGGCCTATTCCGTGCTCTCCGATCCCGAGAAGCGCGCGCAATACGATCGCTTCGGCAAGACCTTCGATGGCGGCGGCGGTCCAGGCTTCGGCCCGGGCGCCGCCGGCTTCAACGACTTCTCCGACATCTTCAACGAGATCTTCGGCGGCGGCTTCGAGGACATGTTCGCGCGCGGCGGCGGCGGGCGCGGGCCCCGCAACGGCCCCGAACGCGGCGCCGACCTCCGCTACGATGTCGAGATCACGCTCGAACAAGCCTTTAAAGGCATGGAGCGCGAAATCGTCGTGCCGCGCGCTCAAGCGTGCGAGCCCTGCGCCGGCACCGGCTCCGAAGGCAAAGCTCCGTTGGAGACCTGCCGCACCTGCAACGGCGCCGGCCAAGTGCGCGCCAGCCAAGGCATGTTCCGCATCGTGCGCACCTGCCCTGCCTGCCACGGCCGCGGCCAAGCCATCAAAACCCCGTGCAAATCCTGCGGCGGCCGCGGCCTCACGCAGAAAGAGCGCACGCTCTCGGTCAAAATCCCAGCCGGCGTCGAAGACGGCACGCGCATCCGCCTCTCCGGCGAAGGCGATTCAGGTCTGCGCAACGGCCCGCCGGGCGATCTTTATCTCTTCCTTTCGGTCAAGCCGCATTCGCTGTTCGAGCGCGACGGCGCCGATCTCTATTGCCGCGCGCCCGCGCCGATGTGCAAAGCAGCCCTCGGCGGCGAGATGGAAATCCCCACCATCGAAGGCGAACGCACCAAGATCACCATTCCCGCCGGCGCCCAAACCGGCCGCCGCTTCCGCATCAAAGGCAAAGGCATGACGCATCTGCGCTCGAAAGAGCGCGGCGATCTGCATGTCGAATTGCTGGTGGAAACGCCGGTGAATCTGACCGCCAAGCAACGCAAGCTGCTCGAGGAATTTGCCAAGGATTGCGGCGAAGAAGCCCACCCACAAACTCAAGGCTTCTTCGACACCGTGAAAAAATTCTTCGACAACGGCGACCCGCTGGTGCGCTGAGCGCCGCTCTCACCTCTCCCCCGCGAGAGGGCTCGAACGCGTTCGAGCGGGTGAGGGGGCGAGCATCAGAATAGAGCGCGTCAGCCAACGCCGCGCTCAATCCCAAACCACCCAGCCTCATCCGGTCGCTTCGCGACCACCTTCTCCCGCCCATGCGGGAGAAGCATGTTCTGAGCGTCCGCTTTTCGTGGCGGTCTCAACGGGTCGATGCAACACACTCGCTAAATCGCTCGGCTGGAGTTGCGAAGTCCAGCGTTTTTCGTGGCCGCTCGTTCAGGCGTCGCGCGATCCTGTTCAGCTCGGCTTGGGAGTGCGGCGCCAGATCAGT
>NZ_DASVYD010000001.1:0-6590 GCF_036392335.1 Vitreimonas sp. | reverse complement strand
ACCTGGGCGACCTTGGTTTCGGCCACCTCGTATGTGTAGACGCCGCACAGCCCCACGCCGTTCTGATGGACGTGCAGCATGATCGTCGTCGCTTCTTCCCGGTTCTTCTGGAAGAAGCGCTCCAGCACATAGACGACGAATTCCATCGGCGTGTAATCGTCGTTGAGCAGGAGCACGCGGTAGAGCGAGGGCTTTTTGGTGCGCGTCAGAGTCTGGGTCCCGACGCGGCCATCGGCCCCGCCCTCGCCCTCACCCTGATCGTTCCATTCGTCGCTCATGGACGGTCGAACTCGCGCCAAGCCACGACAGACTCACAGCCTGTCGCCCACATGCTAAACAATCTATGGATTGAGTGAGGCGATGGAAGGGCTTGAAATTCCCTTCACAGCAGTTTGGCGCACTTCGCCGCGCGCGGAGGCGCCCCAACGACAGGTCGAAAAAGGAAACGGGCCTAGCTCAAAGAGCTAGGCCCGCCTCTGTTTCAGCCCCTCGGAGCGACGCTCCGAAGCAAATTCAATTAGCGCACGGCGCCCGCTTGGATGAGCTGGGCGGCGGCGTTCACGCGATCGTTGATCGGCGCGAACGTGTCCTTGGCGACGCCTTGGACCAAGTCCGAGACCGACGTCAATTCAGCAACATACGCTTCGAACGACGACTTCGCGTAATCGTTCTGCTTCTCGACGAATTCTTGCACGCTCTTGGACGTCATGAGCGCCTTCGCAGCCGCGACATGCTTTTCCATCGCGTCCTTCTGGAAGGCGACGGTGCGCGCGGAGAGGGTCTCGAAGCCCTTTTGCGCGGCGGTCGCCGAGGCCATCCAAGCTTCGAAATTCTGCTTGCCGAAAGCCGAGGCTTCCGAAAGTGCGGCGATGCCGCGATCAATGTTCTCGCGGACGGCTTCCGTCGACGCGCTGGTGACTTGTTCAAACGCTTCCGTGGCCGACTTGGCGGCGCGGGGGGCGGACTTCGCAGTGGCCATTGCTATCTCCATAGGGAACGCGCCGGGGGAGGCCGGCGACTCCGATGCCCCCTATATGTTATGCTGCACGTGCGAAGTCAACCATTTTTTGCTGCACTGCACCATGCAGCTATTTTGGGCGCTTTGTGCAGCAAACCGGCGCGTCATTCATCAGCGGTTAACCACGTTCTCCACAGCCTTGAGAACGATGTGGGTCAGTGCTTCGGTTGAAAATCGCAGCTTTAACCCTTGCCAGAAACGGTCGCTTAAGGCGGCCTAATGAATCTGTAAGCTGCGCGGCACGTGATTTGCCTGAATTTATCCGAATTAGTGCGGGATCAGTCTGAAATGGCGTCAGCGGGTTTGAAGACAGTTCGGGTAATGATCGGCGCAGCCGCGGCTGTGTTCGCTCTCGGCACGATGGCCTCGGCGGCGTCGGCCCAGGAGCGTTACGCCGCCATCGTCATGGATGCGCGCACCAATGAGGTGCTGTTGGAGGACCAGGCCGACGAGGCCCGTTTCCCAGCGTCGCTGACCAAGATGATGACGCTCTACATGCTGTTCGAGGCGATCGAGCGCGGCGACATCAGCATGGACACGCGGATGACTGCATCCCGTAACGCCACCCGGCAACCCCCTTCGCGATTGGGCCTGCGCTGCACGCGGCGCGGCGGCTGCGATTCTATCACCGTCGATCAGGCCATACGTGCGCTCGTGGTCCAATCCGCCAACGATGTGGCGACGCTGGTCGCCGAACGCTTGGGCGGCTCGGAAGCACGTTTTGCAGCGAACATGACGTCGCGCGCCCGCGAACTCGGCATGAGCGAGACCCGTTTTGCCAACGCCAGCGGCCTTCCGGACGCTCGCCACCGCACCACGGCGCGCGACATGGCGGTGCTGAGCCAAGCCTTGTGGCGCGATTTTCCTGAATATTATCATTATTTCACGACGCCGAGCTTCTCCTGGGCGCGCGGTTCGGCGCGCAGCCACAACCGCCTCATCGGCTCGGTCGAAGGCGTCGATGGCATCAAGACCGGCTACACCCGCGCCTCGGGCTTCAACCTCGCCACCATGGCCGAGCGGAACGGCCGCCGCGTGATCGTGGTGGTGCTCGGCGGCGAGACCGCCGCGGCGCGCGACAATCAAGTCGCCTACCTCGTGGAGGGCGCCTATGAGGAGTACGCCCGCCGCGAAGATCCGAATGCCGCGACGTTCGCCAGCCTGCCTACCCGTCGCCTCGACGCACAGGCGCCAGCTGCGCCCGGCGGCCCGGCCTCGCCCTACGCGACCTATCAGGGCATGGTCGTGGAAACGATGTCGGCGGTCCAAGCGCCCCTCGACGGTCAGGGCGATCAGGCCGAGGAAACCACCGAAGAAATGGAGTGAGCGCGGCGGCGCCTAGCGTCTTCCGAGCTGCTTCAAAAGACGATCCCGCGCGGCCGTGAGCCGCGCGGCTTCGTTATGGGCCCCGCCCTGATCGGGATGCGATCGCCTCATCTTGGCGCGATAGGCGGCGCGAATATCTGATTCTGTTGCATGGGCGCTGACGCCCAAAATGCTGCGCGCTTCGGCATCAGCTGCTGAATCGGGCGGCGACGATGCTTGCGCTTTGCTTGCGCGCGGTGCGCTCAGACGCGGCCACAAAATCCAGATTAGGCCGGCCATGCTGCCTAAAGCTAAGGCAGGCCAGATCGCACCTCTCCCGAGGGCAACCAATGCTGCAATTGCGAACAATAACGCCGGCCAACGCGCCAACAGCAATCGCCGCTGCGCTCCGCTAAGGCGGATCACAAACAACAGAGCAAATATGGCGGCGAGGGCGAGAAGGACGGGCGTCAGCACGCGCGGGACCCTACGGGCGCGCCGGCGCCTGGTCGAGCCTCAGAATTTGAGCGGTTCGCCCTCCAGCGAGGGCAATTTCAACGTGATGAAGAGGTCGCGCAGCTCCTGGCGCGCGGCCAAATGGGTCATCCGCATTTCGCCTTCGCCGCCGTCGGCGTCGAGGTCGAGCAAGGTGAGCCCCTGCGGGAAGAGTTCGCGGTAGATGACCCGCTCCGACAGGCCGGGGGCCATGCGAAAGCCGATGCGGTTCGAGAGCGTCTTCAGCGCTTCGCCAACCTTCTGCTTGTTCTTAGCCTCGATCTTGGAGGCGGACGTGCGGTTACGCAGCACCACCCAGTCGATTGGCGTGCGCAGGTTTTGCGCCTTCTTCTTGCGGCTCTCCCAGACCATCTCGCTGTAAATCGAGGGACGGACGATTTCGGCGTGATCGGGATCGATGTCGCCCAAGAGGTCGAAATCGACGAACGAGTCATTGAGCGGCGTGATGAGCGTATCGGCGCAGGCGTGGGCGGTGCGCGCGAGGTACGAGTCGCCGCCGGGCGAATCGATGACGATGAAATCGCAGGTTTCGGACAAGCGCCGCAGCGCCGAGCGGAACGCCGCCTCCTCTTCCTGCTCGGCCAGATCGAGGGAACGCTGCGCGCTTTCGCGCAATTCGATAATCTGCGGCGCCGGGAGCTTTGCTCCGCGCGAGGCAATCCAGCGGGCGCGGTTCTCGATGTAGCGCGTTAGTGACCGTTGCCGCACATCGAGGTCGAGGGCGCCGGTGCGGCGGCCCATGCGCATCAACGCCACGATAATGTGCATGGCGACGGTGGACTTGCCGGCGCCGCCCTTCTGGTTGCCGACGACGATCACATGCGCTTGGCGCGGGACGGCGGCGGGCGGCGGCTCGTAGGCATGCGCAAGGCTCATCGCAAACACCCGCCCAGGCTGGCGGGCGCTGCGGTGCTCTTCTTCAGAGACGCTGCGCCAGAACTCATGCTTAAAGCCTCGCTCATCGAGGTTAAGGCCCACTTAAGCCGCTTGACGTATGCGCCCCGCCGCCCGATGTGGCGGCCATGATCGGTTCCCCTCTTCCCGTCGCGCGCGATGTTGTCGGCCTGCGCAGCACCGTCGCCGCGTGGCGCGAAGCTGGATTGACGGTTGGCTTGGTGCCGACGATGGGCGCGCTGCACGAGGGGCACCTCTCCTTGGTGCGCACGGCGAAGGAACGCTGCGACCGCGTGGTGACGAGCCTGTTCGTCAACCCGCGTCAGTTCGCGCCGCACGAAGACTTCGAACGCTATCCCCGCGACGAAGCGGGCGACGCCAAAATGCTCGCGAGCGCGGGCTGCGATCTGCTCTACGCGCCGGAGCGGTCCGTCATGTATCCGCAGGGCTTCGCCACCAATGTGATCGTGGCCGATGTCTCCACGCCGCTCGAAGGCGAGTTCCGCCCGCACTTTTTCGGCGGCGTCGCGACGGTGGTGACGAAGCTCCTGTTGCAGGCGTTGCCGGACACAGCCTTCTTTGGCGAGAAGGATTATCAGCAGCTGCTCGTGATCAAGCGCATGGCGCACGATCTCGACATCCCCGTCGCGATCACCGGCTGCGCCACGGTGCGCGAACATGACGGGCTCGCGATGTCGTCGCGCAATGCGTATCTGAGCGAGGACGAACGCCGCATCGCCGCGCGGCTCAATCTCATTCTGCACGATACGATCAAGGCCGTGCGCGCGGGCGAGCCGATCGCGGAGGCGGAAGCCGAAGCCACGCGCCATGTGATCGCCGCCGGTTTTACCAGCGTGGATTACGTTTCCATCCGCGACGCCGACACACTCGGCCCGATCAGCGATCTTTCGCGTCCCGCCCGCATTCTCGCTGCGGCATGGCTTGGTAAGACGCGGCTGATCGACAACATGGCCGTCTAAGCCGCTTCCCAAGCCGCGCGCTGTCCGCTTACGCTTCTGGCGGGAGGCCGCCGCATGAGCTGGGAAAAAGACATCGAGGAATTGCGCCGGCGCGAGGCGCTGGCCGAGCAGATGGGCGGCGAGGAGCGCGTCGCGCGGCAGAAGGCCTCCGGCAAACTGACGGTGCGCGAGCGCGTCGATGCGTTGCTCGATCCGGGCTCGTTTCATGAAACGGGGAAGATCGCCGGCGCTGCGAGCTATGGCGCGGACAATGAGCTGGCGAGCTTTCGTGCGTCGCCGTTCGTGATCGGACGCGGCGACATCGGCGGGCGGCCGGTGATGGTGCAAGCGGATGATTTCAGCGTGCGTGGCGGCGCGGGCGATGCGGCGATCTGGCAGAAGCTCGTGTTCGCCGAGCAGATGGCGAATGAATATCGCATGCCGCTGATCCGGCTCGTCGACGGCACGGGCGGCGGCGGCTCGGTGAAGATGCTGGAGAAAGACCCGCGCACCTACATCCCGCAAACGCCAGGTTGGGAATGGGTTGTGGCGAACATGGCGAGCGTGCCGGTTGTCGCTTTGGCGTTGGGACCGTGTGCGGGGCTGGGCGCGGGGCGCGTGGCGGCGAGCCATTATAGTGTGATGGTTCAGGGCCTCTCCCAAGTGTTTGTCGCAGGGCCGCCGGTCGCGAAAGCGATTGGCGAGGACGTCGACAAGGAAGGTTTGGGCGGCGCGGAGATCAACGGCAAGAATGGCGTCGTCGATGATATCGTCGCGAGCGAGGCGGACGCGTTCGCGGCGGCGCGGAAATTTCTCTCCTACCTCCCCGCTTCGATTTATGAGCAAGCGCCGCGCGTGCAGAACGGCGATCCGATCAATCGCCGCGATCCGACTTTGATCAATGTGGTGCCGCGTGATCGGCGCGTGCCGTATAAAATGCGTCGCATCGTCGAAGCGTGCGTCGATGCCGGTTCGTTCTTTGAGACGGGCCGGCAATGGGGACGCGGGCTGATTACGGGGTTTGCGCGGTTGGATGGCTATTCGGTCGCGGTGATCGCCGGCGATCCGATGTTCTTGGGCGGTGCGTGGACGGCGGATGTTTGCCGCAAGCTGATCAAGCACGTCGACCTGGCGCAGACGTTTCATTTGCCGGTGGTGCATTTCGTCGATTGCCCCGGCTTCGCGGTGGGCGCCAAGCACGAGCGCAGCGGCGTGGTGAAGCTCGGCGTGCAGGCGATGGCGGCTGTGTATCAAGCGCGCGTGCCGTGGTGTTCGATCGTGGTGCGGCAAGCATTTGGCTTGGCCGGTTCGGCGATGATGAATCCGACACGCACGAAGATGCGCTATTGCTGGCCTTCGGGTGATTGGGGCTCGCTGCCGATGGAGGGCGGCATCGAGGCGGCCTACAAGCGCGACATCGAAGCGAGCGCCGATCCGGAGAAACGCTTGGCGGAGATACGCGCTTGGGCGGAGGCGCTGCGTTCGCCGTTTCGCACGGCGGAAGCGTTTTACGCCGAGGAGATCATTGATCCGCGCGAAACGCGGCCGTTGCTGTGCGAATGGGCGGAGTTGGCGCAGCGCGGCGCCGAGACAGGGCCGAGCGCGTTTGGGATGCGGCCTTAGGGTGGGCGCCGGGGCCTGCATGTCATAGGCGCGCGCGTGCGTTCGCGCTGTTCGGCTGAACGCGCGTTCCGAATGCTCCGCGATGATGGCGCTTCAACTTGAATCGGCGCGTGCGGCGAACAGCGCGCGGGCGCCGAGCCAGCAGAGTTTGCCGGCGTCGCCTTGGAGGCGGCCGTCGACATAAACCGAGCGCGGTTGGCGCTTCAGCGCGACTTTGGCGATGAAGCTCTTGCTGGCTTTGGCCAGTTTGCGCGCCAAGCGCTTGGCGTAGAGCA